>NZ_JAMPNZ010000032.1:0-86045 GCF_028479625.1 Providencia sp. PROV197 | reverse complement strand
AAGACATCGCAGGGAGCATACATAAGTATGTGACCTGTGTGGCCGAGCGAAGCCAACAACGTCACAGCACGAAATATGAAGAATAAAAAGGCCCGCACTAAGGCGGGCCTCTTCAACTTTCGGATGTAGCGAAAGCGTATTACTTGGCGTTCAGACGCTCTTTGATACGAGCTGCCTTACCAGAACGCTCACGCAGGTAGTACAGTTTAGCTCTGCGAACAGCACCACGGCGTTTAACAGCAATGCTATCTACGACTGGTGAGTGAGTTTGGAAGACACGCTCAACACCTTCGCCGTTAGAAATTTTACGAACAGTGAATGCAGAGTGCAGACCGCGGTTACGAATAGCGATAACCACGCCCTCGAATGCCTGCAGACGTTTTTTAGAGCCTTCTACGACCCATACCTTAACTTCCACAGTATCACCCTGACGGAATGAAGGTACGTCCTGCTTCATTTGCTCTTGTTCAATTTGTTTAATAATGTTGCTCATAATAACTCTCTTACCCTAGGTAAACTGATATGTTTAGACAATTAATTGTCTGGATTCATTTGTTGCTCAGACTGATATTCACGTTGGAACTCAGTCAGCAACATCCTCTGCTCGTCAGTCAGAGCTAGGCTTTCCAGAAGCTCAGGTCTTCTAAGCCAGGTACGGCCAAGTGATTGTTTCATGCGCCAGCTATCTATTTTAGCGTGATTCCCCGAAAGTAATACATCCGGGACTTGCATGCCATCTAACACTTCAGGGCGGGTATAGTGAGGACAATCTAACAAGCCATCAGCAAAAGAATCTTCTTGAGCTGAAGCTTGATGACCAAGCACCCCTGGTATAAACCGAGATACTGAGTCTATCAACACCATTGCAGGGAGTTCCCCACCACTGAGAACGTAATCGCCGATTGACCATTCTTCGTCAACTTCGGTTTGAATGATACGCTCATCAATGCCTTCATAGCGGCCACAAACAAGTATTAATTTCTCATTGGTTGCCAGCTCGCAAACACCGTCTTGACTTAGCTTGCGCCCTTGCGGTGAAAGATAAATAACCTTTGCACCCTCACCAGCCTCAGTTCTTGCTGCGTTGATTGCATCCTTAAGCGGTTGCACCATCATCAGCATGCCTGGACCACCTCCGTAGGGGCGGTCATCAACAGTTTTGTGCCGATCGTGAGTAAAATCCCGCGGATTCCAGCACTCAAATGTGAGTAGGCCATTTTTCACTGCCCGACCAGTTACCCCGTACTCGGTTATTGCGCGGAACATTTCGGGAAACAGGCTAATTACACCAATCCACATGATATCGTCCCACTTATCAAAACCGTTCAACCGGAGATTTAAAAACCAGGATCCCAATCCACTTCAATGAGTTTAGCATCGAGATCGACTTTCTTGATAACCTGCCCATCAAGAAACGGAACCAACCGCTCCTTGATGCCAAATGCATCTTTTAAATTCGCCTTAATGACCAGTACATCATTCGAACCAGTCTCCATCATGTCAGTGATGGTACCAAGGTCATAGCCTTGTAACGTCACTACGTGGCAGCCCATCAGGTCTTTCCAGTAGTATTCGTTTTCTAACTCAGGAAGTTGGGTTGAATCAACCGCAATTTCAAAGTTAGTCAAAAGCGCAGCTGCATCGCGGTCATCGACCCCATTCAGCTTGACGATGATATCCTTGTTATGATGTTTCCAATCTTCAATTTCAATGTGTTGCCATTGACCTGAACGTTGGATAAACCAAGGCTGATACTCAAAAATACTTTCAGCATGTTCGGTGGACGAAAAAACTTTGAGCCAACCACGAATACCGTATGCCGCACCTAATTTCCCCAATACGATTGGGTTTTCAGGTGGCTGTAGTTTAGTTTGCTTGCTCATTGTTACCACCGCGACAGATTAAGCTGCTTTCTTAGCTTGTTTGACCAGTTGTGCAACACGGTCAGAAATAGTTGCGCCTAAGCCAACCCAATGCTCAACACGGTCCAAGTCTAAACGCAGTTCTTCTGCTTGACCTGAAGCGATCGGGTTGAAGAAACCGATACGCTCAATGAAACGACCGTCACGCGCATTGCGGCTATCGGTTACAACGATTTGGTAGAACGGACGTTTTTTAGCGCCGCCACGAGATAAACGAATTGTTACCATAACATCCTCATTAGTTAACAAAACAACCAGACTCCATCGAGGGATAGAGTCCGGCTGTCATATAAAAAGCCCGAAAAGTTTACTCACTTTGACGCAAAAATCAATCAAAAGTGCGTTTTGTTTGAGGCTTTATTGCTTAACGCCCCGGAAAACCCGGAGGCATCATACCCTTCATGCCGCGCATCATCTTGGCTAAGCCACCTTTTTTCATTTTCTTCATCATGCGTTGCATATCATCAAATTGTTTTAAAAGACGGTTAACTTCTTGCACGGTCGTTCCCGAACCTGCCGCAATACGGCGTTTACGAGAACCTTTAATAATCTCTGGTTTTTCGCGCTCTTTGCGCGTCATGGAATTAATCATCGCTTCCATACGAACCGTGATTTTATCATCCATTTGGGATTTAACAGCATCTGGTAACTGGGACATTCCAGGCATTTTGCTCATCATGCTCGCCATGCCCCCCATGTTACGCATTTGTTTTAATTGACTTAAAAAGTCATTTAAATCAAAACCATCACCCGTTTTTAGTTTTTTCGCTAATTTTTCTGCTTCATCACGGTCAACTTTGTGCTCAATCTCTTCAATCAGAGAAATCACATCACCCATCCCAAGGATACGGGATGCAACACGTTCTGGGTGGAACGGTTCTAAGGCATCCGTTTTTTCACCGACCCCTAAGAATTTAATTGGCTTACCTGTAATTGCACGAATCGACAGCGCAGCACCACCACGCGCATCACCATCAACTTTGGTTAATACAACCCCAGTCAGTGGTAAGGCTTCATTAAACGCTTTTGCGGTGTTCGCTGCATCCTGCCCCGTCATCGCATCGACGACGAACAAGGTTTCCACAGGCTTAATAATACGATGGACTTCTTGGATTTCTTCCATCATCGCTTCATCAACGTGTAAGCGACCTGCGGTATCCACCAATAATACATCGTAGAATTGAAGTTGAGCGTGCTTTAACGCTTTTTGCACGATAGCAGCGGGTTTTTCTTGCACATCTGATGGAAAAAAATCAATACCAACAGATTCAGCTAAGGTTTCAAGCTGTTTGATCGCCGCTGGGCGATAGACGTCAGCAGAGACCACTAAAACTTTTTTCTTTTGCTTTTCTTTTAAGTGTTTACCTAGTTTCGCAACGCTGGTTGTTTTACCCGCACCTTGTAAACCCGCCATTAAGACAACCGCAGGCGGCTGAGCCGACAAGTTGAGTTGATGGTTTTCTTCCCCCATCGCTCGAGTCAGTTCATTTTGAACAATTTTGATGAACTCTTGGCCTGGTGTTAAGCTTTTATTTACATCTTGACCAACGGCACTTTCTTTGACTTTCTGGATAAATTCACGGACAACTGGCAACGCTACGTCGGCTTCCAGCAATGCCATGCGAACTTCACGTAATGTATCTTTAATATTGTCATCAGTGAGACGTCCACGTCCGCTGATATTGCGCAACGTGCGCGAGAGTCTGTCGCTTAAATTATCAAACATATGTCTTAGCTCAATTCTGTTGATGGGCCGATGTTTAGCCTAATCTGGTTGCTAATACACCTAATTTCAAGTGTTTTAGTGTCAACAAGTTGAATTATAAGTAGCAAACCTTCAATCAAATGAAGGAAAAAGCACGATAAAAAATATTTTCCCGATTGTACCACATCCGCTATTTTTTCGCTGCCCTCTGTTTGAAACAGATTATACAAGCTATGATAGCGTTAGTTTCATTGTTATCTGTACAACCCTATAGGTACATGAAATGCTATCTATCGTGAATATACCGCTATTGGCTCGGCCAATAGTTGGAGCCTGCTCCCGTACACGTTATACTATAAAATAACTTTCCACTAAAAATGAATATCGACACTATACTATGCCAGTATTTGCAGTCATAGCAGTTTGTACATACATGATTAGCCTACTGCTGATCGTCCCAGGCCAAGTGCGTAAACAACCCCTTTATCGCCGTTTGGCGATACTACTTGCGATTGTTGCATTAGTGACGCACGCCATCACACTAAAATTACTCATTTTTAGTGAGGCCGAAGGGCAGAATCTCACCCTATTAAACCTTGGTTCAGCGGTGAGTTTACTGATGTGCTTAATTATGACGGTTGTCGCCTATTGGGGAAAAGCGTGGTATTTAACCCCGATAGTGTACAGTTTCGCTATCATTAATTTAATGCTTTCTACCATTATGCCTGGTGAGTTTATTACTCACCTAGAAGCCAGCGTGCCTCTATTTGTACATATTGGCTTGGCCTTATTAAGCTATGCCACGCTACTCATTGCTGCCTTGTATGCATTTCAAGTTGCGTTAATTGATCACCAACTCAAAAATAAAACCTTAAAATTTAGCCCTGATATGCCGCCAATGATGGTGGTAGAGCGTAAAATGTTTCACATCACCCAAGTGGGTGTCATTTTACTGACTCTGACTTTATGTACAGGGTTTATTTATATGGATAATATCTTTGATAAAGAAAATATCCATAAATCTGTGCTATCAGTGATTGCTTGGTTTGTCTACATTACTTTACTTTGGGGCCATTTCCACGGCGGCTGGCGCGGAAAACGCGTTTTATTCTTCCATGTTGCTGGCTCAATCATTTTAACGATGGCTTTTTTTGGTAACCGTCTACTCCAACAGTTTATGGTACCTTGAGTTTTTCTAACCTTTCCATATTGTAATAAGGAACCTTGTTTTGGATGATGTGTCTACCAGTACGCTAATCATCATACTGATTGTTTTAATTTTTATGTCAGCCTACTTCTCTGCCTCAGAGACGGGGATGATGACATTGAATCGCTATCGTTTAAAACACTTGGCAAAACAAGGTAATCGTTCGGCAATTCGAGTCGAAAAACTGCTAAAACACCCTGACAAACTGCTCAGTCTTGTCCTGATTGGCAATAACTTAATTAATATCGTCGCCTCAGCCTTAGCCACCATCATTGGTATTCGCTTATATGGTAACGCGGGTGTCGCGATGGCAACTGGGATCTTAACGTTTGTGATCCTTATTTTTGCGGAAGTGATGCCAAAAACATTAGCTGCGCTCTATCCAGAAAGAATCGCCTTCCCCAGTAGCTACTTTCTCAAGCCATTGCAAATCATTATGATGCCTGTGGTATGGACCTTTAATACTATTTCCTCACTACTTTTGCGTTGTTTAGGCATTCGCTCCTTAACGGCTCGCACAGATGCGGTAAACAAAGAAGAGCTGCGTACTATTGTCAATGAATCAAAGCATAAAATTAGCCGCCGCAATCAAGACATGCTGATTTCAATACTGGATTTAGACAAAGTGACGGTGGGTGACATCATGCTGCCAAGAAATGAAATTGTAGGCATTGATGTTAATGATGATTGGAAGTCAATTATAAGACAACTTACACATTCCCCCCACGGTCGAATTGTGCTTTATCGCGATTCTCTCGATGATTCGATAGGGATTTTGCGTGTCCGAGAAGCTTATCGATTGATGATGGAAAAACGAGAATTCAATAAACAGAACCTGATAAAAGCCTCAGATAACATTTATTTCATCCCAAATAGTACACCACTAAATGTTCAGCTCATTAATTTCCAACACAAAAAAGAAAAGTTAGGGATTATTGTGGATGAGTATGGCGAAATTCAAGGACTTATCACAGTAGAGGATATATTAGAAGAAATTGTTGGTGATTTTACCACATCGATGTCACCGTCTTTAGCAGAAGAGGTTCTACCTCAAAGTGATGGTAGCGTCCTGGTGGACGGCACTGCTAATATCCGTGACCTAAATAAGGCTTTTGATTGGAATTTGCCTGTAGACGGCCCTAGGACGGTTAACGGCATGGTGTTAGAGGTCATTGGCGATATTCCGCAGCTTGAAGAGCAAATCGTGGTGGGTCATTACATGATTGAAGTGTTAGCGATGAATGAAAATACCATCAAGCAAGTGAGGATCACACCGCTCACTTTTAGCTCGCAAGTCCCCGACTTATAAACTTTTCACCAAAAATAAAGCGCCAACATGTTTAAGGCGCTTTGTTCATAAGAGCACACCAAGAGATTAAACGTGAAGCTGTTCCAGCTTATCTGCAGGTAATGCTAAATCGTCATTTTTATTGATACCAATATTTGAGGACAACACATTACGTGCGATTTGCTGAGCTTCTTCCAGTGAATGCATTTTATAAGTACCACACTGATATACGTTCAACTCAGGGATTTTATTTTGGTCTTTGACGTTTAAAACATCTTCCATTGCGGCTTTCCATGCATCAGCAACACGCTGCTCAGCAGGCTGACCAATCAAGCTCATATAAAACCCTGTACGACAGCCCATCGGGGAGATATCGATAATTTCGACACCGTTACCGTTAAGGTGGTCACGCATAAAACCTGCAAACAAGTGTTCTAATGTGTGAGTCCCTTTTTCCGTCATCGCTTCTTCATTTGGCACGGTAAAACGCAAATCAAAAACAGTGATGGTATCACCACTTGGCGTTTTCATCGTTTTTGCCACACGAACAGCGGGCGCTGCCATGCGAGTATGATCGACAGTAAAGCTATCTAATAATGGCATTTCGTGACCTCCTCAAAAATTAAAAATATATTTTTAAAATAAATGAAACTATTTTGAAAATGCGGAGTCTTAATTAATGAAAGACGCGCAATTTGTTATCATCCCTAATTCTCTAAGAGATTTTTATTTGGCCACCTTGAGTGGCCACTTTCTTTTAGCGTCCTGCGTGAATGCGTAGATAGTCTTCAAAGGATTCAGTTTCGCTCTGTTCCATCGCCGCTTGTTTCTCAATAGAAGCTAACCTTGCTTGTTCAAACTGTTCTTCCGTGATCACTTCATACGGCTCATTGATTAACTGTTCAAAATATTTTTCAGCTAATTCTAATCCATAACCACCGATGCCTTTTTCTAACATCTCATCCATAACTAACGCAGAGTATGTTAGGGTTGGGTCTTCAAACATCGCAACAAACTGATGGCAAACATCTTGATATTTCGCGTCACAACAAGTGTCGAGCACTTCAGCGACACGAATCAAATCATTAAATAACTGCTGGCCAACTTCCACTAAAGGTTTCACTTCGCTACCACAACCAAAACCAATCACTTGGCCAGGTTTGCGCCCTTCGAGGATCACTCGGTTCCAGTTTTGGCGACAACAATCAAGTTCCTGAGCATTCATTTCTGGCGCATCGGCAAGCACGCACCATATTAAGAATAGATCAACAAAACGCGCTTGGGTTTCATTTACACCAATCGCACTGAATGGGTTGATGTCTAAAGAGCGCACTTCAATGTATTCGATGCCCCCACGCAATAACGCATCAGAAGGCGACTCAGTGCCTTTAGGGACGCGTTTAGGTCTTATTGGGGCATAGAGTTCATTTTCAATTTGCAACACGTTAGAGTTAAGCTGAACGTATTTACCATCTTTTTTCACACCTAGCTTTTCAAACTCAGCGGAAGGCTTATGAATGGCTTTTTTCAAATTTTCAACGTATTCACCCAGCTTATTAAATGTAATATTCAAATCGCTTTGTGATTTATTGGTATAACCAAGGTCGCTCATGCGTAAAGATGTCGCATAAGGTAAATAGTAAGTTCCACATTCTGTTTTATCGAATGTTAGCGTGGTATCTCTGTCTTTTAAGAAAGAGCCACAAATGGCAGGAGATGCACCGAATAAATATGGGATCACCCAGCCAAAGCGATAGTAGTTTCTGATCAAGCGTAAATAGCCATCAGAAATTTTTTCTTTACCGCTTTCACTTTCAGGATCGTCAACACCAGCCCATGCCTGCCAAAACTCAGTTGGCAAAGAAAAGTTATAATGCACCCCTGCTATCGTCTGCATCAATGCGCCATAACGATTTTTAAGGCCTTCACGGTACAGGGTTTTAAAGCGCCCGACGTTAGAAGTACCATATTGAGCAAGAGTGATTTTATCTTCACTTTCGATAAAGCACGGCATACTGAGTGGCCACATTCTTTCATCTTGAAGGTGACGTGCAGTATAGCGATGTAAATCCCTGAGAAAAGCCAAGTTATGGCTAATGCTTTTATCTACAGGAGTAATAAATTCGAGTAAGGACTCCGCAAAATCTGTCGTGATCCATTTATGTGTTAAAGCTTGTCCCAGCCCTTCAGGGTGCAACGTTTCTGCAATTGAGCCTGTAGGCGTCACACGCAATGTTTCGCGCTCAATACCACGTTGAATACCATTTAGTGTTTCTGGGTGCGCCTCTAACCATGAGAGCGCTTTCGATACGTCCGGGATCAAATCGACCTCCCGCCTGTGATGTTAATTTATTTTATTAAGGCAATTACTTTAGCTTAAATCACATAAATTGTCGCTGTCTAGATGTGTGGTTTAGGAGGGATTAAAACAAAAGATGCATCGGAAATGTTATTTAATTGACTTTTCAGGCAAAAAAAAACTCCTCAAATTGAGGAGTCTTTCTTATGATGGTGCATCCGGGAGGATTTGAACCTCCGACCGCTCGGTTCGTAGCCGAGTACTCTATCCAGCTGAGCTACGGATGCAAAATTCTGTCGACAAATATCGATTAATTCAATAACTGAGAATGTCTACACTAAATGGATTATTGATACGCTAACTAATTAGCTAAGAGATGGTGCATCCGGGAGGATTCGAACCTCCGACCGCTCGGTTCGTAGCCGAGTACTCTATCCAGCTGAGCTACGGATGCATAGTTACTGCAAGACGTGCTTCTCTCTCAAACTTCTTATCAACATCTACTTCTGTAAATCAGTTTCTTCGTTACCACACTATTTTGATTGCTTACTAAGTAGAACCAAAATAAAACCCAACTAGGTTTCCCTGTAGGGTTAATATGGTGCATCCGGGAGGATTCGAACCTCCGACCGCTCGGTTCGTAGCCGAGTACTCTATCCAGCTGAGCTACGGATGCATAATCTAAAATGGCGGTGAGGGAGGGATTCGAACCCTCGATGCAGCTTTTGACCGCATACTCCCTTAGCAGGGGAGCGCCTTCAGCCTCTCGGCCACCTCACCATATTTTAGTTACACACGATTTGTTTTTTCAAACATCTCGTCTCTGTGTGGCGCACATATTACTTTCCTAGACTTAGAAGTCAAACAATTTTTCCAAACTTTTTGCATTCCGCAGTCTGTTTGCACATTTCACAAGCAAGATGCTTAGTTTAACACCGAAAAAGAACTTTTTCAGCCCTTAAATAACTTACTTTATGAATAAAAATGAGAGAGATAAAATTGCTTTTGAACCAAAAAATTATTTGCTCGCTACCATGATACGGCGCAATTATAAACAAAGATGAAAAGGTGTTTGTTTACAATGCCTCATCACGCTCAACAAAATAAGTGAGTGAAGCAAATAAAACGAAGTTTGAGAACGTGAAATTTTTTAAAACGCAGTAAGACAAGCGCCCATTCTTGCTGTGTGATCAATCATTGGACGCTTATTCATTATTATTGATTATCTGGTTGAGTCTTTTCGGCCTGGATCCGTTGATAAATTTCTTCACGGTGAACAGAAACTTCTTTTGGGGCATTAACACCAATACGAACTTGGTTGCCTTTAACACCCAATACAGTAACTGTTACCTCATCGCCTATCATGAGTGTTTCACCAACTCGACGAGTCAGAATAAGCATTCTTTGCTCCTTGAAATATTAAAAGAGTCGGGTCTCTAGGTATCCCCCGCTATTGTCCATCACACACCGTGAAAACGTAAAGTAATGACATGCACCTAAAGCATTGATGCCATCAAGGCAATCATTCTAATTATTTACAAGCAAAATATAGCACTACAAGTAATACATTAACAATGCCGCAACAGATTTAAAGTTGCCTTATATTCCTACAAGGCAACTTTTGGTAAGTACTTACAGTCGTGATTCAACCCACTCTTCAACACTAGCCATTGCAGCAGGTAATGCACTTACATCAGTGCCGCCTGCCTGTGCCATGTCAGGCCGCCCACCACCTTTACCACCTACTTGTTGTGCAACATAAGAGATCAAGTCACCTGCTTTAACTTTAGCAGTCAAATCATTAGTCACACCAACGATCATACTGACTTTATCACCACTTGTTGTTGAAAGCACGATAATCGCTGATTTCAACTGATTTTTCAGATCATCAACCATAGTTCTCAATAGCTTAGGATCAGTATCGCTTAATTGGTTCACTAACAATTTGACGCCTTTCACATCTTTTGCTTTGCTACTTAGTGAAGCACTTTCTTGAGAAGCTTGTTGATCTTTTAGTTGCAAAATCTCTTTTTCTAGCTGACGAGATTTGTCTAACGTAGATTTCACTTTCTCAACGAGACTATTAATATCACCTTTTAATAGGTGAGCGATTGCCGAAAGCTGTTCTGATTGATGGTGAACACTTTCAATCGCCATTACACCTGTTGTTGCTTCAATACGGCGAACACCCGCAGCTGTTCCTGATTCACTCAGAATACGGAACAGGCCAATATCACCGGTACGTTTTGCGTGTGTACCACCGCACAATTCAATAGAAAAATCGCCCATACTCAATACGCGAACACGTTCTTCGTATTTTTCACCGAATAATGCCATAGCCCCTTTCGCTTTCGCCCCCTCTAAATCCATCAACTCAGTTTCAATTTCTGAATTTTGGCGAATTTGAGCATTTACAATGTCTTCAACTTGGCGGAGTTGCGCTTGGGTCATAGCTTCAAAATGTGAGAAGTCAAAACGCAGGTACTTGTCATTAACAAGTGAACCTTTTTGAGATACATGTTCGCCAAGTACTTGACGTAACGCAGCATGTAATAAGTGCGTTGCAGAGTGATTCAAACGAATAGCATTACGCCTTGCGCTATCAACCACAGCGGTAATACGATGGTTAACAACTAATGAGCCTGATTCGACTTTACCGATATGCCCAATTGCTTGACCATATTTTTGTGTGTCTGTCACATTGAAGCGAGCATTGTCATTATTTAAGAAACCAATGTCCCCAACCTGACCACCTGATTCGGCATAAAATGCGGTTTTATCAAGAATAACTAAGCCTTCTTCACCTACATTTAAGCTATCAACAGGCTGACCATCTTTATATAATGCGGTGATGGTCGCTTGTTGCTCATCATATTGGTAACCTGAGAATTCGCTGTGCTTATCAACTTTGATTAATGAGTTATAGTCAGCGCCAAAACCACTCGATTCTCTTGCACGACGACGCTGGTCTTCCATCGCACGCTCAAAACCGTCTTCATCCACTTTGATATTGCGCTCACGGCACACATCAGCGGTTAAGTCGATTGGGAAACCGTAAGTATCATAGAGGCGGAATGCAGCCTCACCATCAAGGGTATCCCCTTTTAAAGATGCCAGTTCTTCATCTAATAATTGCAAGCCACGCTCTAAAGTACGTGCAAATTGCTCTTCTTCTGTCTTCAGAACTTTTTCAACCATGGCTTGTTGACGTTGAAGTTCTTCAGCAGCCGAGCCCATCACTTTGATCAATGGAGCAACTAATTTGTAGAAAAACGTTTCTTTAGCACCGAGCATGTAACCATGACGAACGGCACGACGAATAATACGACGCAGAACATAGCCACGACCTTCGTTTGATGGAATAACACCATCACTAACAAGGAAAGCACAAGAACGAATATGGTCAGCAATAACACGCAGTGATTTATTTTCCAGATCGGTAGCACCTGTCGCTTTCGCTGCCGCTGCAATTAATTCACGGAAAATATCAATGTCATAGTTTGAATTGACGTGTTGCAGTACCGCAGAGATACGCTCTAAGCCCATTCCTGTATCGACAGAAGGTTTCGGCAATGGTTCCATGGTACCGTCTGATTGACGGTTAAACTGCATGAAGACAAGGTTCCATATTTCAATATATCGGTCACCGTCTTCTTCTGGGCTTCCTGGAGGGCCACCCCAGATATGATCGCCATGATCATAGAAAATTTCAGTACAAGGGCCGCAAGGACCTGTATCACCCATCTGCCAGAAGTTATCTGAAGCATAAGGTGCGCCTTTGTTATCACCGATACGGATAATGCGCTCTACTGGAACACCAATTTCTTTATTCCAAATATCATAGGCTTCATCATCTGTTGCATAAACAGTGACCCACAATCTTTCTTTTGGCAGGTTAAACCATGCTTCACTTGTCAGTAATTCCCAAGCAAAGCGAATTGCATCGTGCTTAAAGTAGTCACCAAAGCTGAAGTTACCTAACATTTCAAAGAATGTGTGGTGACGAGCTGTATAACCTACATTTTCTAAGTCGTTATGTTTACCACCTGCACGCACACAGCGTTGTGCAGTTGTCGCTCGGGAATATGCTCTTTTATCCAGGCCAAGAAATACATCTTTGAACTGGTTCATCCCTGCGTTTGTGAACAATAGTGTCGGGTCATTGTTAGGCACTAGCGAACTGCTGGTGACCACCTGATGACCTTTTGTATGAAAAAAGTCGAGAAACGCTTGGCGGATCTCAGCGGTGCTTTTACTCATATTTATCCCGATATCAAGCTGGAAACAGAATTATGAATTGTTGAGATGGAGTGTAACATCACCTCTAATCAACTCTCCGATTAAAAAGTGACTGATAAGATAAAGTCTCTTTGCATAGAAGTAAAATTATAGCTACATCCATTCGTGGCTTTCATTGTAAAGCGTCTAGATATTTTCTGAAAGTATGTTTATACCTCTGGCCAGCGTATTTTTCCACAGAAAAACTGTTGAATAAACTATTATTACGATTGGAAAAAATAAAAAAGGCGCTACTCAATAAGAGCGGCGCCTATAATCTAATGATTAATCAAGTCACTAGCTAATAATTAAAATTCTTCTGGTGTTTCTTCTTCATCAGAATCACTGATAAAGTCTGTTGCAGCACTGCTAAACTCACCAGTATGATTGAGTAACATTTCTCGCAGTTTTGTGTCAATTTCTTGCGCAACTTCAGGATGTTCTTTTAAATAAGTCGTTGAGTTAGCTTTACCTTGACCAATTTTATCGCCGTTATAGCTATACCAAGCACCCGCTTTTTCAATTAGCTTGTGTTTAACACCCAGGTCAATTAGTTCACCAAAGGTATTAATCCCTTCACCGTAAAGAATTTGAAATTCCGCTTGTTTAAATGGCGCCGCAACTTTATTTTTCACCACTTTAACGCGAGTTTCACTACCGACAATTTCTTCACCATTTTTCACCGCGCCAATACGACGGATATCTAAACGAACAGATGCGTAGAATTTCAGTGCATTACCACCCGTTGTTGTTTCTGGGTTGCCGAACATTACACCAATTTTCATACGAATTTGGTTGATGAAGATCAGAAGCGTATTTGAGGTTTTTAAGTTACCTGCTAATTTACGCATTGCTTGGCTCATCATACGTGCAGCAAGCCCCATGTGAGAATCACCAATCTCACCTTCTATTTCCGCTTTAGGGGTTAATGCAGCAACGGAGTCAACGATAATAACGTCAACAGCACCTGACCGAGTCAGAGCATCACAGATTTCGAGCGCTTGTTCACCAGTGTCTGGCTGAGAACACAGTAAATTATCGATATCAACGCCGAGTTTCTTCGCGTAGATAGGGTCAAGTGCGTGCTCGGCATCGATAAATGCACAGGTTTTACCACTGCGTTGTGCAGCAGCGATGACTTGTAAGGTTAGGGTGGTTTTACCTGAAGATTCTGGACCGTAGATTTCAACAATACGACCTAATGGCAGGCCACCAGCACCTAATGCAACGTCAAGAGATAAAGAACCCGTTGAAATGGTTTCAACATCCATTGAACGGTCTTCACCAAGACGCATAATGGAACCTTTACCAAATTGCTTTTCAATTTGACCCAGTGCCGCAGCCAGTGCTTTTTGTTTGTTTTCATCAATAGCCATGTTTACTCCCTAAGTGCAATGGCCTTGCCACTGCGAATAAAACGATTGAATTTGATTTGTTGGAACTAATTATACTGTATAATCATACAGTATCAAGGAAATTTTTAATTTAACAGACTCAAAAGCGTTTCTAGAGCATAACCTGTTGATTGAAAACGAATTTGATTTCTATCACCTTGAAATACACGATGCCTAGCGATAACCAACACCGCACCATCTACCTGTTTTTGGGCAAAACCAAACCATACAGTTCCAACGGGTTTGTCTATACTACCGCCACCAGGGCCTGCAATACCACTGACTGAAATCGCAAAATCGGCTGTTGCTTCTTTCAGTGCCCCTGATGCCATTTCTTCTACCACTTGCTGGCTAACAGCGCCAAATTGTTGCAAAGATGCGTCAGTCACACCAATCATTTGATGTTTAGCTTCGTTACTATAAGTGACAAAGCCACGCTGGAAGTAATCCGAACTTCCAGCAATATCGGTCAGCACCTTTGCAATCCAACCCCCCGTGCAAGACTCTGCAGTAGTGACTGTTTTACCTTGCGCTTTCAGTTTTTGCCCAATCTGAATACTTAATGTTTCGAGTCGCGTCTCATCTACCATTATGTAATCCGCCTTTTACATCTTTTTTTTACGAGCGCGATCCCAGATCCATAAGCCTGCAATCGCAATCGTAAATACGGCACCAAAACCAATACCTGCATTCACCACAGATAAGCCGCCCTTAATTGCCAATGAATATAAGCCTAGCATAATCAGCATCGCGCTGTTTTCGCCTAAGTTCTGTACTGCAATGGCATTTCCTGCACCAACGGTTTCCTTTCCTTTATCTTGTAGTAAAGCATTTAGGGGCACAACAAATAACCCACCAAATACCCCTAAAGTAATCAAGATAAAGTAGGATGGAATAATATTAGTTTGCAAGGAAAGTAACACCACCATCACACCGATAATAACCCCTGCTGGAATACAGCGGTAAACTGTTTTCAAGGTAATAAATTTAGCCGCAAGCCCTGCCCCTGCAACAATCCCCACAGCAACCATCGCATTTAAGATAGTTGGTGTTGTGTTATCTTGTAAACCTAAAGCTACAGGAACCCAAGCAACTAATAAAAAACGTAATGTGACCCCTGCGCCCCAGAACAGGCTGGTTCCAACTAGCGAAAAACGGCTTTCCTGATTTGCCCATAAAATACGGCATGCTTGAAAAAAATCTGTGACCAGTAATTTGAGATCCCAGCCTTTTCCTGGCCTTGCCGCCACAAGATGTGGAATAAAGACGTTAGCAATAACCGCCAGTGCATATAAAATCGCACATGTCCCTAACGCTAATAAGAGATTGATATCGGAAAGCATTCCCCCAACAACAGAACCCACTAAGATTGCCGCAATTGTCGAGGCTTCCATCACACCATTGGCTTTAACAAGGTTATCTCCCCCTGTTAATTCGCCTAAGATACCGTATTTAGCAGGTGAATAAGATGCTGCACCAATCCCCACTAATCCATAACAAAGGAACGGATTTAACCCAAAGCAAATCCCTAGCGCTCCAATAAATTTAAAAATATTGGAGAACAACATCACGCGCCCTTTAGAGAATCTATCGGCAATTTGCCCAACAAATGGGGCTAAAACGATGTAAGTAAACACAAACACCATTTGTAAAATAGGGTGACTCCATTCTGGATAAAATTCAGCTTTGAGTTGCGCTAATATAGCAAATAACAGTGCGTTATCCGCAAATGCAGAGAGAAACTGAGACGCTAAAACGGCCTTCATTCCTCGGCTCATCAACGGTAAATTCGAGGTACTTTCTTGCATATTAGGCATCCTTTAAGGCCATTTGTTTCAGTGTGACAAAATCCGTTTTTCCGCTACCTAGCACAGGTAACTCTTTCACAAAACGAATATCACGGGGAACCGCAAGCTCAGTTAATCCTCTGCTTTTCGCCGCCGCCGATAACGCACTTCTATCTAACTCTTTATCGGTAGTAAACAACACTAGCGCCTCACCTTTGCTACTATCTGGTTTTGTCACTACGCCATGATTTGCATTTGGCGACAAAGCGGCAACCATCTGTTCAATGCTTTCAAGGGAAACCATTTCCCCTGCCAGTTTCGCAAAACGTTTCACACGGCCTTTGATAGTGCAGAAGTTTTTATTATCCAACTCAACAATATCCCCTGTATCGTACCAGCCTTCTTCTACCTCGCCCTGTGCGTTTTCAGCCCTTGGCGTTTCAAGCACGCCTGGCGCTTCAACACGTAAGTACCCTTTCATGATATTAGGGCCTTTAAGTTGCAGTTTACCGCCATTTTCGATACCAGAGATGGGGATAATACGCGCTTGCATTTCAGGTAAAATTTGCCCTACCGTGCCTTCTTTTGCCGCCATTGGAACATTGATAGAGACAATTGGTGCACATTCGGTCACGCCATAACCTTCGAGGATACGAATACCGAATTTTTCAAACCAAATTTTCTTCGTTTTATCTGAAAGCTTTTCAGCGCCTGCAACGACATAACGTAAACGAGCAAAATCATATTGGTGAGCAAAACGGGCATAATTCCCTAAGAATGTTGATGTACCGAACAAGACTGTACAGTTTTTGTCATACACTAGTTCAGGAATAATGCGGTAATGTAATGGGCTTGGGTACAGGAAAACGCGACTGCCCGAAAATAGAGGAATAAATAAACCAACGGTTAAACCAAATGCGTGGAACAATGGCAAGGATGACATAAAACGATCCCGCGGCGTAAAGTCAGCGATGGTTTTAATTTGCTCAACGTTTGCCATCAAACTGGCATTGCTATGCACCACACCTTTTGGTGTCCCCTCAGAACCAGAGGTAAATAAGACAATGGCTTCATCCGATGCTTTTCGCGGAATAATGGCTTTATGTGGATTGAATAAGTGCTTAACAATCCATAGCTTATCCTGCCAAGTCACTGTATCTTTTAAATCTTCAAGGTAAATCCAATTAGCTTCAGGAACTTGCTCTGGAATATGGGTGAGATTCCCTTTTTCAAGAAATTGTCGCGAAGTGAACACCACTTTAGCTGCTGAAGCTTTAAGTGCATTACTAATCCCATGACTACCCGCAGTGTAATTTAACATCGCAGGGACACGACCTCTCATCAATGCCCCAAAAATTGCGGCTGCCGTCACTGTTGCATTCGGTAGCAAAAGACCAACACGCTCATTTTCATGGGTATAACGCTCAATAATACGCCCTACCCCTAGCGTTTTCTTCAGCAATGTTTGGTACGAGTCTTCTTTAAATGCAATATCTTCAATACAAGGTGTTCGGCGACCAAAACGTTGAACACTGCCGATAAACTCTTCAACCAGCGTCACTTGCGGCAAACAAGCCATACGTGCAGACTTCATGATTTGATACAGATGTTCGCCCGCGAGTGCACGGCGCTCAACCGATTTTGGCGCTTCTGGCATCGGAATAGTTTGCGCAGGTAAAATGTGCAAGGTAATTTTTGGGAACCATTTTAACGGAATAATTCCTTTTAAGCGCCCAAAGTGACTGCGTTCTGCTCCTTCAATACGAATAGGAACAATTTTTGCTGCAGATTTAGCGGCAACAAACGCCGCGCCCTCATAGATTTTCATTAAAGAGCCATGCACCGAAATTCGCCCTTCAGGGAAGATAACGATCGGGCGCCCTTTTTCTACCTCTTTAACGAGGTGGCGAATACCCAATGGATTGGCAGGGTCAAGAGGGACAATATCAACATAAGGCTTAAGGCGCTTCACCATTTTAGGTGTTGCAAAGGTTGAGTAAACGGCAAATACAGGTTTTACAGGGAGAAAAAGCGCGATCAAAACACCATCTAAAAAAGAGACGTGGTTGGGTGTAATCAAGCATTTATCTTGATCAAACTCTTTCGCATCACCAATAACTTCAACACGAAATAAAAATGTAAGGATGGCTTTGATTATTTTCACCAACATAATGAATCCCTATATTATGATTATATTTTTGTATGCTACCAAAATATTGTTATGCCGTAATAACACTTATCTTACTGACCAATATGCTCTCCACTAGGGGTATAATCCGAAAACACCCGATATGGAAAAGCCGCTTTCTATAATGAGTTTAAGATAAATCATTAAGTTGCGCGATAATTTCGTCAATAGGTTGGGTCGCATCAATAATATAATGAGCAGTCGCGCGGTAAATAGGCTCCCGTTGCTGCATAACCTCTGCAATTTCTTCTACTAAAGATTTACCCGTTAGGCTTGGCCGTTGATCTGCTTGGGGCTCTGCGGCAAGGCGTTTAGCCAAAATTTCAGGCTTGGCATTTAAATAGATCACCGTCCCATTGTCTCGCATCACTTTTTGGTTTTCGTCAGCAAGGATTATCCCTCCCCCTGTAGAAATAATCACATCATCTTGTGCAATTGATTTTAAAATTTCACTTTCTAGCTGTCGAAAATAATCCCAACCATGCTGCTCAACAATTTCTGCAATACTTTTACCTGCTTTTTCAAGTATTAACTTGTCTGTATCAACAAATTGGTAGCCTTTAGATTCGGCAAATAATTTCCCAATTGTTGTTTTACCTGAACCTCTTGGACCGATAATGTAAAACATTAATTTCCATCCCATCATCATGAATACTAATAAAATGTTGCCAAACATGGCAAACCATAAAAAAGAAAGCCACACTTCACTTGTGTGGCTTTCTCATTTTGAATATCAACTTCTATGGGCGATTTAAAAAATCGCCATAACCAATCCACTTATAGGTTGTTAATGCATCCAGCCCCATAGGGCCCCGTGAATGTAATTTTTGCGTACTCACCGCAACTTCAGCGCCTAAACCAAACTGCCCACCGTCCGTAAAGCGTGTGCTCGCATTCACGTAAACTGCTGCTGAATCAACACACTGTACAAAATAATCCGCTTGGCTGATCGATTCTGTCAAAATAGCGTCTGAGTGTGCGGTACCATAATGGCGAATGTGGTCGATAGCCGCATCCACATCGGTAACAATTTCCACATTTAAGTCCAGCGACAACCACTCATCAACTAAGTTTTCAGGTTTAACATCAACCACTTTTGCTGGGCCTTGTTGTAAGAATGGCATCGCTTGTGCGCTGGCATGTAAAGTGACTTGTTGCTCTGCCATTTTCTCACTGAGTAATGGCAAGAATTCAGCGGCAATATTTTTGTGAACGAGCAATGTTTCAAGTGAGTTACAGGCACTTGGGCGCTGTACTTTTGCATTAATAATGACATTGATGGCTTTATCAAAATTGACAGACTCATCAACAAAAGTATGGCACACACCAATTCCGCCTGTGATCACAGGAATAGTTGATTGTTCGCGGCATAACTTATGTAACCCTGCACCACCGCGAGGGATTAGCATGTCGACGTAACGATCCAATTTCAATAATTGCGCCACGAGTTCTCGATCAGGGTTGTTAATCGCTTGCACCGCATCTGCTGGCAACCCACTATTTTTTAAGGCTTTTTGGATCACGCTGACAACTGCCAGATTTGTATTATGGGTTTCTTTCCCACCACGCATAATCGCCGCATTGCCTGTTTTTAGGCACAAAGAAGCCACATCGACAGTGACATTAGGACGCGCTTCGTAGATAACGCCAACCACACCCAATGGAACACGACGACGCTGCAAATTTAAACCACTATCTAGCTTGCTGCCATCAATCACTTGGCCTACTGGGTCTGCAAGTTGGCATACTTTTCGGACATCATCAGCGATATTTTTTAAGCGCTCTGGTGTTAATAACAAGCGGTCTTGCAGCGCTTCGGTCATGCCACTCGCTCTTGCTTGTTCCATGTCTTTTTTGTTTGCGGCCAAAATTATTGCACTTTCTTGCTCTAATAAATCCGCAATTTGCAGTAATGCTGCATTTTTTTGTTTGGTGCTTAGCTGAGCTAATTGCCATGATGCAGCCCTTGCTGCTTTGCCCATTGTTTCTAACATAATTAACTCACTATCATATCATCGCGATGAACAGCCACAGAGCCGTGCTCATAGCCAAGTATCTTGTTTATATCTTGAGAATGTTGACCTGCAATCATTCTGAGTGCGTCACTGTTATAATGGGTGACGCCATGAGCAAGGTCTTTCCCCGCCATATTGCGGATGCGGATCACTGCGCCACGAGAGAAATCCCCCTCGATTTTCTTAATACCTTTTGGCAATAATGAGCTACCTTTTTCCATAATCGCCAGTTGAGCTCCGTCATCAATGTACACATCACCCGCCGCTGGTGCACCAAAAATCCAGCGTTTACGGTTTTCCATGGGGTTTTTCTGCCCGTAAAAACGGGTTCCCACTGGAATATTTTCAATGACTGCATTAATGACATCAGGCTTATTGCCCGCCGCAATCACCACATCAATACCCGCACGGCCTGCAACATCCGCAGCTTGCAACTTAGTGGCCATTCCACCCGTTCCTAAGCCACTTACGCTACCACCCGCCATTTCCCTGAGTTCATCATTAATACCATACACTTCAGGGATCAATTTTGCATCTGGGTTACTACGAGGATCCGCGTCATACAGCCCCTCAATATCTGTCAGTAATAACAATTTATCTGCATCACCGAGAATTGCAGCGAGAGCCGATAAGTTATCATTATCGCCCACTTTTATTTCCGCAGTTGCAACCGCATCATTTTCATTGATAACAGGAATGATTCCATTATCAAGCAACGCTTGTAAGGTGTCCCTCGCATTTAAAAAACGTTCTCTGTCTTCTAAATCCGCACGAGTTAGCAACATTTGTCCGATATGGATACCATAAATAGAGAATAACCTTTCCCATAATTGAATAAGGCGACTTTGACCAACCGCCGCGAGCAACTGCTTAGATGCAATGGTCGCTGGCAGTTCGGGGTAATTTAAGTGCTCGCGACCTGCGGCAATTGCCCCAGATGTCACGATAATAATACGGTGCCCTTTTTCATATTGCTGCGCGCATTGTCTGACCAACTCAACAATATGAGCTTGATTTAAACGACGCGAGCCCCCTGTAAGTACACTGGTACCTAACTTAACGACCAGCGTCTGGCTATTTTTCATCATTTTTCTGCCATTAGGATTAATAAAACAAAAAGTAGGTATCATTTTTATCAGGAGAAGCGCGTTATGCCAACAGGCATAACGCAAAATTCAACAAAAGTTGGTTTAAAACAAATTTATGCGCTTAATTCCAATTTTAATTCTAACATTAGCGGTGAAGGAAAGAGGCTTAATTCAAGGTCAGATAATTGCTTAGTAAGGTTTTGGTGAAAAGAGACCAAATTCTTTTCGACAGCTTCCGTGGTTGCATTGTCTTTTAATGCTTTAACCTGCCAACTGCCATGCCCATTGTACAGCCCTAAATGGTAAGTAAATTCAAAACCTGCATCAGTTGCAATTAACTTTAACCACCATCCCCAAAATTCACGTTTTTCAGGTGCTATGTTGGCATTCACACACACAACCAAGCTATCAAATATGTAACAACCATTTAAGCATTGTTTTTCTCTTAAATACGGACCTATCGCTGCAAATTTCTTTAAATATTTTCCATTTGTGTAATCAGTCGGTAAAGCCATGTTAAGGATCTCCTTCTTGGGAAGATCCCTTTTTAACAAATGGGAAAAAATAAGCAAGTTATTAAATTATTTTAAAGTATTTTTGTTTTCAACCAAGACGTTGTTTCACTTAGTGCTTTCTCAAAGTTGGCGAATACGGGATGACTTGGTAACATAATAGCGTCCGCATCGATAGAAGAGCGTTTAATTAGCTCCGCTTCCGCCTTCGGGCTATAAATATCATCTTTTAAACTGACCGCCAACATAGGAACTTTGCTTCTCCTACCCAAAAGCCCCTGATTTTTAAGAGAATAACAACTAAGTTCATGACGCAACGCGGAGCCATCAACTTGGTAAATTCCCAGACGACTGGCGAACACATCCAAAACCATCCGAGGAATATCTCGTTGATATTTCTCTTCGTGCAATAAACTGTGCACAATTGGACCTATCACAGCGACCGCTTTAATTTTCTCGGGACACATATAAGCTAACCTTAATGCTATGTTTGCACCAAAGCGCATTCCTACGATGCCAAAGCGCGTATGGTCAATCCATGCTATATCATCGATTTGGCGAACAATTTGCTCATGTAATGTGCTGGTTTCTTGGGTTAACTTGTATTTGACCGAATAACCAATGGATGGCATATCCAGTGTTAACATCGCTATCCCTAATGGTTCAAGATAATCACGAAAATAGCGACAGAAATCAATCTGTAAGCTATCTAGCATACCGCAAATCATCACCGTTGGATAAGGGCCTTGCCCATGAGATGGGATATGCAAAAAACCGTAAACTTCTTTACCGCCATCCACTTTAAAAGGAATTTTCTTTAAACGATATTCGGAGAACTTTGCGGCGCTATCATAGGCTTTGTTAGCCAGTAGAATCGCTTGATCCGCCAGCTCATCACCTTTGATAAACGGATAGGCTGCAATACTGTATAAATTTGCTGAACGCAGCCATGCATTACCTGCATCAATACCTTGTTCGAACTCTAAGGCTTTTTGTTGCCAATGCATCGCTTGTTGAGACCATTCAAAACACCAATTACCTGAACGATTACCGATGACGGTATCTAGTTGACGCTCATTACTACGTTGCGCATTAGAAATCGCAATACGACTAAGCACGTCTTCAATTTCTAATGCATCTATTCCGCGCCAAATCCACATCAAGCGGTTAATCATGCGATACCATCCCGTATGATGTGAACCACTCAGCACACTGTGCTCTTTGATTTGAGGCAGCGTTTGGGCGGAATAAGAAACCAGTGTCGATGTTTCAATCTGTCTGACTTTAGGCTTAAAGAGTTTTTCGGATAAATTTTGTTGAGTCATCCCAATTACCTGTATACCGTCGCTGAATGGAACCCAAAAATAAGGGGAATGCACATAATGCACTCCCCAAATTATATCGTGTTTATCTCAAAAACTTTAGGTATTAATGTGTTCTCGTCATCAATAAAATCCATAAGACTTTATTATTACAATATTTTTACCTAACGCTAAGTGACAAACAGATTTATTTATCTTGTTCACACAAAGGTTTAACAAAGACAACGCCCATATCCCAAGGCTGTTCAATCCATGTATCTTGTGGAATATCAACCACATAGTCATCAACTAATGGACGCCCTGCAGGTTTTGCAAAAATGGTCACGAAGTGAGCTTTTGGATACATATCACGGATCGCTTGGGCAGTGCCGCCTGTATCGACTAAATCATCAATAACGATAAAGCCTTCACCATCGCCTTCTGCGCGCTTGATAACCGTTAATTCACGTTGGTTATCATGATCATAGCTAGAGATACAAACGGTATCAACGTGACGAATACCCAGTTCACGTGCAAGAAGTGCACCTGGAACAAGTCCACCACGGCTAACCGCGATAATACCGGTCCATTGTTCTACTGGTAATAAACGTTGTGCGAGTTTACGGGCATGTATTTGCAACATATCCCACGTTACGACATATTTTTCGCTCATAAAATTCGGGTCCCGACTGCTGAGTAAATCTGAAATGTGTCTTGCGGAAAAAAGGTTGCGCGAGATTATAGTGATTCGGCGCGCTAAAAACCAGTAAAAAGCATCATTCGCCATTAATTATTATCATTTACACTGTCCATTATTCAAAAGAAAGTGTTATCCTGATTTTATAAAAGAGGCGGCCTTTAATTCGAAACTTCAGGCTGTTAGGTCATAATTACAGCAATGTCCCTTTTAAAAATTGAAGCTGAAACTCGCGTTGACTGTCAATCGGCTGCTGTCTAGATGATTCAGGGAATTTTCCCTAAATAGTTCAAGTTATAGCTAGGCGGCAAATGAACAAATCCGAGGAGCATACATTAGTATGTGACGCAGGTTTGTGAGTGTAGCCAACAACGCTATAGCTTGAAATATAACGGGAAAATCATAGGAGATAAACGTGTCTGAATTATCCAAACTATCCCCCCAACCACTGTGGGACATCTTCGCTACCATCTGCTCTATTCCACATCCTTCGTACCACGAAGAAGCCTTAGCAGCACATATCGTTGATTGGTCAAAACAAAAAGGCTTCCACGTTGAACGTGATGAAGTCGGCAATATTTTGATCCGTAAACCAGCGACTGCTGGCTACGAAAACCGCAAAGCCGTTGTGCTGCAAGCCCACTTAGACATGGTGCCACAAAAAAATAACGATACTGTGCATGACTTTAAAGTTGACCCAATCCGCCCGTATGTGAACGGTGAATGGGTAACTGCTGAAGGGACGACATTAGGTGCCGATAACGGCATTGGTTTGGCTTCTGCACTGGCTGTTTTAGCTGATGATAGCGTTGAACACGGTCCAATGGAAGTGTTGCTGACCATGACCGAAGAAGCTGGGATGGAAGGCGCATTTGGTCTGAAAGCAGGCTGGTTACAAGCAGATATCTTAATCAATACAGATTCCGAAGAAGAAGGCGAAATCTACATGGGGTGCGCTGGTGGTGTTGACTTCACAACCACTTTTGACCTAACTCGTGAAGCATTACCACAGGGTTACCAAACCTTTACCTTGACCTTAAAAGGTTTAAAAGGTGGTCACTCGGGTGGTGACGTTCATTTAGGTTTAGGCAATGCAAACAAACTATTAGCACGTTTCCTTGCTGGCCACGCAGAAGATCTCAGCCTAAAACTATTAGAGTTTAAAGGTGGTACAGTACGTAATGCCATCCCACGTGAAGCACACGCCATTATTTCTGTTCCAGCAGATAAAGTTACTGAACTGACTGCATTAAGAGCTCGTTACGAAAGCATCCTGAAAAATGAGTTAGCGGTTGTTGAACCTAACTTAGTGCTGTTGTTAGATGAAACACAAAGCGACTTAAAAGCACTGTCTGATGACTGCCAACAACGCTTTGTTTTCTTCTTAAACGCTGCGCCAAATGGCGTTATCCGTATGAGTGATGTCGCAAAAGGTGTTGTTGAAACCTCACTGAATGAAGGCGTGGTACGCATGACGGAAGACAAAGCAGAGATTATCTTCCTCGTCCGTTCACTGATTGATAGCGGTAAAAACTACGTCGTTAACATGCTAACTTCTATCAGTAAATTAGCGAAAGCACAATACCGCGCAGAAGGTAGTTACCCAGGTTGGCAGCCAGATGCTGACTCTGCAGTAATGCATTTAGTGAGCGAAACCTATAACAAATTATTTGGTAAAATCCCGAATGTGATGGTGATCCATGCTGGCCTTGAGTGCGGTTTATTCAAAAAACCTTACCCAGACATGGACATGGTATCCATTGGGCCTACCATTCGTGGTGCTCACTCGCCAGACGAACGCGTTCATATCGCCAGTGTTGGCGAGTATTGGAAACTGTTAACTGCGGTGTTAAAAGCGATTCCAGTAAAAGGTTAATCTACTAGTACTGAATAAAATGCTCATCCTTGTGGTGAGCATTTTTTTAAAGTTCAAGTAATAACTGCCGCTCTAATTGTGGGCTTTGTAGCATCACATGTAGTCCCACTAACCTAACGCCTCGCTTTAACCGACGATTCTCCCAAACTTGCTGTGCGAGTTGCACTAAGTCTTGCTTATTTAGAATGGGATACACATGTTCTTGTGTTGTTTGTTGGAAATCCGCAAACTTAAATTTAACACCTTGGCGTGCAATACGCAGATCGGGTTTTACCTTGGCTAAACGGAGCTGTAGCTCATCATACAGTTTATCTAACAGTAGCAGACAATCATGCCATTCATGGATATCTTTAGCGAGCGTACGTTCAACTCCCACCGATTTTCTAAGTCTATCCGGGTTGATGGAACGTTCATCAATACCATGGCAACGTTCCCAAAGTACCTGCCCAAATTTACCCATACTTTTGATCAGGGTGACCACATCATATTTTTGCACATCACCACAAGTTATCAGCCCCATATCAGCCAATTTTTGTGACGTTACCTTACCCACCCCGGGGATCTTTCTAAGGGGCAAATTAAGAATGAATTGATCCATATTTTGTGGTGTGATCACGAATTGCCCATTTGGTTTGTTCATATCTGAAGCAATTTTGGCCAAGAATTTAACGGGTGCGATCCCCGCAGAAGCTGTCAGTTGGAGCTCATCAAAAATTTGTTGGCGAATAGCCTCTGCAATAAGCGTTGCAGAACCATGTAACTGCGTACAATCAGTCACATCCAAATAAGCTTCATCAAGAGAAAGTGGCTCGATAAGGTCGGTATAACTCGCAAATATTTGGCGAATATGAAGGGAAGTTTCTTTATATAACGCCATATGCCCTGGGACGACTTTAAGGTGCGGGCATAACCTAAGTGCGACGGCTGTAGACATGGCACTGTGAACACCGTAGCGGCGAGCTTCATAATTTGCGGTACTAATGACCCCTCGGCGATCAGCACTTCCTCCCACCGCAATAGGTACATTGCGTAGGCTTGGGTCGTCACGCATTTCTATTGCCGCATAAAAGCAGTCCATATCAATATGAATAATTTTACGCACGAGCTAGCCCTGAAAATCAAACACCTGATTAAATATACAGTGTTTTTATTAGCCATGCAATTAATGTCCCTTTTCCTAAAAGCTGTTTAATAAAAAAAGGGTTAACTTAATGATAATTAACTCATTCATCTTACTGCAACAATCATCTGCCAAGCTCATTAACTGACGACTCAATTTAAAGTTTGTCTTAAAAACAAGTAGAAATACTTACTTTTATATAAAAACGTAATAAAAAGGGTTATTTCCCCAACAACAATACTTTGACAAATTATTTATGGATCACACCTATGGCAATTATATCAACATCAAAATATATTCAATTTATGGCAACACTCGTACTCTTGCTTGCAAGTCAGACCGCTTTCGCTTTATCACCTAAAATTGTTGCTCACCGAGCAGGGACAGCTGACGCCCCAGAAAACACAATTTATGCCATCGATTTAGCAAAAGAAAATAAAGCTGATGCGATTTGGCTTACCGTACAGTTGAGCCAAGATAATCAATTGGTTCTATACCGCCCAAGCGACCTTGATTCGTTAACAGATAAAAAGGGGAATGTGTCCGCTTATACTGCTGAGCAACTGAGTAAAATTAATGCAGGCTACCAGTTCAGTAAAAAACATAATCAACAGCTTCCATTACAAAAGACCACCATCAATACCTTAGAAACTATTCTACAAAAATACCCTGATACCACTTTTTATATTGATTTAAAATCGCCTGATGCCAACCCTGACGTTCAAGCAAAAGCAATTCTGGCGCTTTTAAATAAAACCAACACATTCAATCAGGTACGCTTTTATTCCACCAATGATGAGTTTTTAATAGCACTTAAATCTCTTTCAGCAAAGATACCGCTATTTGAAAGCCGCGATGAGACCCGTACTATGTTGGCAAATATTGTGATGAACCATCAATGTTCCGTGGAAAATGACACCACGAAAACGCGTTGGTATGGTTTTGAGCTACATCGTAAAGTCGAAGTCGTCGAGAAATACACTTTAGGTGAAGCACGTTCACCGGCTACCCTTTCATGGGATAAAGAAGCCATCAATTGTTTTAGAAAAAATGGCAATGCCTATATCATTGTCTTTGGCGTTAATACTGACAATGACTACCAACTCGCAAAAGAAATTGGTGTGGATGCTGTAATGGTTGATTCACCTAAAGCATTTAAAAAATAATCCACTAACATCACCTAAGCTATTGTTACTTTATTAATAGCTTAGGTATTAAATTATATCCTAAAAGTATTTATCTCTTTTCATCAATTAATAATAATTGTTCTTAATTTACCTCCATATAAAACTTGATATATTTAACCCACCCAAAAATTCCATTTAAAATAAATTAAAAAAAGGTTTTATATGTCAAAATTTGGAACAATGACTGTCGAAAATTATTGGAATGAAACATTAAGAAAAATTGAAATACACTATCATAATAGTGATAACCCCTATGATAGTGTCTTTATATTTTATAATCTAGGAGACACCACATCTAGCTCTAATTCATTCTCTTACTCAACAACAGGTAAAAGTGCTTGGAAAGCTAAAATTACAACGAAAAATAATGAACTGTGGAGTAGTGGTGACTTTTTACCTTGCCAAATTAACAGCAGTGATAATGGGAAGGTTACGATTAGATTTGATGGCAATACAAAAAGCATGCATGTTAATTACCCTGTCTCTGCTTCATGTGCTAAAAAAATGCAGCTAATTTAGACCATATAATAGAAAAATAAGATAACAATAGCGTATTTTAAATTATCTTAATTTAAAAATAAAACTCATCTTATTTCTATTATTATTTATTCTTAGCTAAGAATACGTCAATTTAATTACATTCAAAACTCTATATTAAAAATAGAGTAAATTTATATTAAGAGGTTAATATGGTAGCACCATTAGGTTTAGTCACTGTTGAAAATTATTGGAATGAAAATATCAAAGAACTTGAATTAGTCATTAATACATCTGATTTTATGAAAACCTATAAAGTTTTTAATGATATAAAAGATAAACAAGTTTTAAAGGATGCCTATAGTTTTGTTTTTTCCTATGGAAAACAAATATCTTGGCGAGTCACTTTTATAACAGAAAGCGGTGAAACTTGGGGTAATGGTTCATTTCTTCCTTGTAACTTCGCTACCTCAGATAATGGGAAAGCAATCATAGGTGTTAATGGTGATTCCAAACGCTTGTATGTTGCCTTTCCTTCATCTAGTTCTTGCTCAATGGCTTTAACACGGATGTCATGAAGTTGTTTATGACTTATTCTTAGTAAATATTGATTATATTCTTGCTCATGCAAGATAAAATAATATGTGGAGATGTCTAATAATTATGTTTAGACACCTCCAACTGATTACTAGTTATACAACCACTAAATATTACTATTCAAATAATACGGTTTTTATCCAGTATTTTTTGGCGGGCTTCTTCACGAGCCATACGTTTTTTACGTGCATCGCAAGGCTCAGGGCAATCACACACCTTTTCAACACCAATACTGCTTAACCCGCCACAGCTACCTTGAATACTCTTACGTTTAATAATGTACCCAAGCGACATGCCTAAAAAGGCCAGTAAAAACAGTACAAAGGCAGCAATAAAAACATTCAGCATTCCTTTATCCTCCTGCAACTACTGTTTTTTGGTTAAAAACGGTTCGAATGCCTTAGTATAACGCTCTTCGAAACCTTTATCTGTCTTAACAATCATAAAAACAGGCACATTCATTTTCTCAGCTAAAGCAAAGCCCGCTTCTGGACCTAAAACATTTAGCCCAGTTGATAAGCCATCTGCACTCATACAATTGTCTGCGATCACAGTGATAGACACTAGGTTATGCGTAATTGGCTTCCCTGTTTTGGGATCAATGGTATGAGAGAAACGAATGCCATCTTGTTCAAAATAATTACGATAATCACCTGATGTAGCAATAGAACGGTCACCTGGTTCAATAATTTCTTGTGCTGTTTGGCTCAAACCATCCGTTGATGGTTTTTCAATAGCAATACGCCATGGCGCGTCTTTGCCATTTTTACCTTTCGTGCGCACTTCGCCACCGATATCGACCATATAGTTATTGATACCCTGTGACTCTAAATATTCAGCAACAACATCAACACCATACCCCTTAGCAATAGAAGACAAGTCAACATATAGCTCTGGAATGGTTTTAATCAAGTTGTTATCTTGTACTGAAAGTTTTTCAATCCCGACCCATGCACGGCGTTTGGCGAGTTCTTCATCTGAAGGTGTTTTCGTCACACGACCTTCTGGCCCAAAGCCCCATAAATTCACTAATGGCCCAACAGTCACATCCAAAGAACCATCCGTCAGTTTATTAATTTCAATGGCCTTACTTACCACTTTTGCTGTCGCCGCTGATACAGGAAAAGGGGTATTCACTTCCTTGAATTGGTTAAAACGACTTAATTCAGAATCTGGACGATAGGTTGACATCTGGTCGTTAACTTCCTCCAAACGCTTATCAACTTCAGCTTGAATCGCTTCAGGTTTTTGTTCTGAAGAATCAGTGACATATTTTACAGTATAATAAGTCCCCATTGTTTGCCCCTGCAAATTTTGTTGCTCTGGGCCACCACAAGCGGTCAAGAACAGCGCAGCAACAAACAACAAGACTGAGGTATAAATTTTTTTGTTCAGCATAATTTTCTCCGCGTCAATCATGAGCGCGTATTGTTAGATTCGCTCAGACTATTAACACACTTTACATCGTCACCCATGCAGAGAATGTTCAAGTCAAAATAACTCTCAACCTGTTAATAACCAATAAAATAATTAGCAACTAACGGTATTAATATAAATAATAAAGAGGGAAAATTTTTCCCTCTTTATTTGATTACTGTCCGTACTTTACTTGGTAAGTACAATAAAGCCAATAAAATTAGTTAACCACCGAAATCATCCAGTAAGATATTTTCATCTTCAACGCCCAAATCTTTCAGCATTTTGATCACTGCAGCATTCATCATTGGTGGTCCACACATATAGAACTCACAATCTTCAGGTGCAGGATGGTCTTTCAAATAATTCTCATACAGAACATTATGAATAAAGCCTGTATAGCCATTCCAGTTATCTTCTGGTAATGGATCTGAAAGTGCTACATTCCACGTAAAGTTTTCATGTTCTGCCGCCAACTCATCAAAGTCTTCTGTATAGAACATTTCACGAACAGAACGCGCACCATACCAGAAACTGATTTTACGTTTTGAATCCAAACGGCGTAATTGGTCGAAAATATGGGAACGCATTGGTGCCATACCTGCACCACCACCAATAAAGACCATTTCAGCGTCCGTTTCTTTCGCAAAAAACTCACCAAATGGACCTGAAATTGTCACTTTATCACCGGCTTTTAATGACCAAATATAAGATGACATGATCCCAGGTGGAACGTCAGGATTACGTGGTGGAGGTGTTGCAATACGTACGTTCAGCATAATAATACCGTGCTCTTCAGGGTAGTTAGCCATTGAATATGCACGCACCGTTGGCTCTTTAACCTCAGAGACATAACGGAACAAATTAAATTTATCCCAATCTTCTCGATACTCCTCAGGAACATCAAAATCTTCATATTTTACAATATGTTCTGGGCATTCAATCTGAATATAACCACCAGCACGGAAAGGAACGACTTCGCCTTCTGGAATTTTCAGTTTTAATTCTTTAATGAAAGTCGCTTTATTATCATTAGAGATAACTTCGCACTCCCATTTTTTCACACCAAAAATTTCTTCTGGAAGCTCAATTTTAAGGTCTTGCTTCACGTTAACTTGGCAGGCTAAACGACAGCCATCTTTGGCTTCACGTTTGTTTATGTGCGAAAGTTCAGTGGGTAAAATATCACCACCGCCCTCTTTGATTTTCACACGGCACTGACCACATGAACCACCACCACCACATGCAGAAGAAACAAAAATACCTTGGCTCGATAACATGCCAAGCAATTTGTCACCCGCAGGGGCTTCAAAGCTTTTATCAGGATCGCCATTAACTTCAACTTTGATGTTCCCTGTATTGACCAACTTGGATTTTGCAAACAAGATTAAACCTGTCAGCACCAAGACAATCAGGGTAAACATCACTACACCTAGAATAATAATTTCCATGAATTCTTCTCGCCTTTATAGCTGCACACCGGAGAAGGACATAAAGCCCAATGCCATCAAACCGGTCGTCACAAAGGTGATACCTAACCCTTTTAGACCTGCTGGGATATCAGAGTATTTCATCTTCTCACGGATAGCAGCCATCAATACGATAGCAAGCATCCAGCCGATTCCTGAACCAAACCCATAAACAATGGATTCACTAAAGTTATAATCACGCTGAGCCATGAAAGAAACGCCACCAAAAATTGCACAGTTAACGGTAATCAATGGCAAGAAGATACCTAATGCGTTATACAGCGATGGAAAATAACGGTCCAAAATCATCTCGAGGATCTGAACCAGCGCCGCTATCACCCCAATAAAGGTAATAAAATTTAGGAAGGATAAATCCACTCCTTCGGCTATCGCACCATCACGCAGCACAAGGTTGTACACTAAGTTATTGGCAGGAACAGAAATTCCAAGAACGACCGTAACGGCAATCCCTAAACCAAACGCGGTTTTCACATTCTTCGATACCGCAAGGAATGTACACATCCCCAAGAAGAAGGCTAACGCCATATTCTCAATAAAAATGGATTTAACAAATAGGCTTATATAATGTTCCATTTGATTAATCCTTCTCTACTTGAGCGGGTTTCAGGGTACGTAACCCCCAAATCAGCATGCCGATAATAAAGAATGCGCTTGGAGCCAGTAAGAACAGGCCATTTGGCATGTACCAACCACCGTTTTGCAGTGATTCAAATACGGTGATACCAAACAGTTTACCCGAACCAAAAAGCTCACGCAGGAAACCAACTAAAACAAGGATGACACCGTAGCCAAGGCCATTACCAATACCATCCATAAAGCTTTCAATCGGAGGTGATTTCATGGCATAAGCCTCTGCACGCCCCATGACAATACAGTTAGTAATGATTAAGCCAACAAATACTGAAAGCTGTTTTGATATCTCATAGGCATAAGCACGCAATATTTGGTCCACCACAATAACCAGTGAAGCAATGATGGCCATTTGCACGATAATACGCACACTGCTTGGGATGTAGTTTCGAATCAATGAGATAAAAAAGTTGGAAAATGCAGTAACCAGTGTCACCGCAATGGTCATCACCAACGCTGTTTCTAGTTTTGTCGTGACGGCTAATGCAGAACACACACCCAACACCTGTAAGGCGATTGGGTTATTATCGAATAGCGGCCCAAGTAGGACGCGTTTTACTTCTTTTGAATCAGCCATTATTCAGCGCTCCTTCACGTACTTTTTTCAGGAACGGACCAAAGCCGTTGTCACCTAACCAGAAATCAAACATGTGCTGAATACCGTTTGATGTCAGCGTCGCCCCCGAAAGTCCATCGATACCATAAGGGCTATCGGTTGCACCACTACGCACAATTTTAATTGCTGGGATACCTTGTTCATTAAACAGTTTTTTACCTGGCCATTGCGCTTTCCACTGCGGGTTATCCACTTCCCCACCCAACCCTGGTGTTTCACCATGTGCGTAGTAAGTGATACCTCGAGATGTCACACCATCAACATCAACCGCAATAAAAGCGTACATAACTGACCATAAGCCTGAACCGTAAACAGGTAAAATGATTTGCGAGACTTTGCCAGAATCATCTTTTACCAAGTAGATTTCAGCACTATTCGCACGACGACGAATTTTCGCAATATCTTCCTGCGGTGAAAGTGCAATACTCGTTTCATCACTACGCAGTTCATCATTTAACACAAAACGCCCAGTGCTATCAGATAACTCATTTGTTTTGAAGTTTAAAAGCTTAGGTTCGATACGCTCGCCATACACTTTCTGCACTTCTTCTGCGCTCATTTTCGGCGTTGAAAGCCCCGCAACACTCAAAATATTACGTTGAGTATCTAATTGGATTTGTTCCTGTTGCTGTGGTTTTAACCCAACCGCGGCCCCAGCAACAATAATTGAACACACGAGGCATAGAATAAACACAACAAGAAATGTTCTGCCGACGCCATCGTTATTGATTGTTTTTTCATTAGCCACGAGCTTTTCTCCGCTTAATATTTGCCTGAACGACCAGATAGTCAAACAGAGGAGCAAACAGATTGGCGAACAGGATAGCCAGCATCATCCCTTCTGGGTAAGCTGGGTTAACCACCCTGATAAGAACACACATTACGCCGATCAGAATACCGTAAGCCCATTTACCTTTATCTGTAAATGACGCGGATACAGGGTCTGTCGCCATAAAAATCATACCGAATGCAAAACCACCTAACACCATATGCCACCACCATGGCATCGCAAATAATGGGTTGGTGTCTGAACCGATAAGATTAAACACATAAGACATCGCGATCATGCCTAGCATCACGCCAGCCACAATACGCCATGATGCGATGCGAAAGAACATAATCAGCGCGCCACCGATAAACAGCATCAGTGTCGATACTTCACCGATAGACCCAGGCATGTTACCTAAAAACGCTTGCATCCATGTAATAGGTTCGCCACTCACGGTATTCATCAGTGCGTGCTCACCGCCCGTTGCCCATTGGGACAATGGCGTTGCACCTGAAAAACCATCCGCCGCAGTCCAAACTAAATCGCCCGAAATTTGTGCAGGGTAAGCAAAGAATAAGAATGCACGACCCGCTAATGCAGGGTTTAAGAAGTTACGCCCTGTTCCCCCAAAGATTTCCTTCGCAACAACCACACCAAAGGTAATCCCTAGTGCAGCCTGCCATAGTGGAATTGTAGGTGGAACAATCAATGCAAATAAGATGGATGTGATGAAAAAACCTTCGTTGATTTCATGGCCGCGGATCATGGCAAATAAAACTTCCCAGAACCCGCCAACCAAGAAAACAACTGCATAAATAGGAAGAAAATACACTGCACCTAGCAGCATTTTACTTCCCCATCCCGCGTCCATCGACAATGATGCGCCTAAGAACTGCGCTAAGCTGTAATGCCAATCACTCGCAATAATTTGTTGTAATTCAACACCACTATATAGTTGATGTAATGCAGGGATCGCTTGATTTCCCACATTATACATCCCCCAGAACATCGCTGGAAAAACGGCGAGCCACACCAAGATCATCATACGTTTAAGATCGATAGTATCTCGGACATGAGAACGACCTTTAGTGACTGTACCTGGCGTGTAGAAAACAGTCGAAACTGCTTCATACAGTGCATAGTATTTCGCTAACTTTCCACCGGGCTCAAAATGGTGCTCATATTTTTCAAATAAATGTTTCAGACCCATGGAATTACCCTTCTAGCTCTATCTTGGACAACACATCACGTAGCACCGGACCGTATTCATACTTCGCTGGGCAGACGTAGGTACACAACCCCAAATCTTCTTCATCCAGCTCTAAACAGCCTAGTTCTTGTGATGTATCGGTATCCCCCGCAAGGAGATCGCGCAACAAGTGCGTAATCATAATGTCCAGTGGCATCACACGTTCGTAGTTACCAATTGGTACCATTGAACGTTCACCACCATTCATCGTCGTCGTGAAGTTAAAGCGTTTATTTTTCAAAAAATGCCCAATCGTTGTGCGGGTAATAGTGAATTTATTTACCCCTGGCATAATCCATCCAAATAATTCTTTTTCACGACCTTCTGCGAGAACAGAAACTTGGTTATGAAAACGACCAAGATAGTGATGAGCTTCATCACAGGTAACCCCCCAAAGCACAGAACCCGAAATAATACGGTTTTCACCTGCTTTGAGTTGTCCTTGAGTCAATTCATATAAATCAGCCCCAAGGCGGGTGCGGAGTAAGCGCGGTTTTTCAACTTGAGGCCCTGCAAGGGAAACCACACGGTCAGTGTATAAGTGACCCGTAACAAATAGCTTCCCAATAGCGATAACATCTTGATAATTCAAGCTCCACACTTTTTTCTTGATGCTAACGGGCTCCAAGAAGTGAATGTGAGTACCAGCTAACCCCGCAGGGTGTGGCCCGCCAAACTGGGTATAAGTAATTTGTGATTGGCTGTTAACCTTTGGCAAATCTCCCTCTCCATGACATACATGGATTTTACCTTCCGTTAAGCGGCTAAGAACCAATAAGCCATCATTAAATGCTTGCTCATTTTCGCGAATAATACCAACAGGATCAGCAGCTAATGGGCTGGTATCCATTGCAGTCACAAAAATAGCAATCGGTGAAGAGCCTGGTTGCGGAGAACGGCTAAATGGACGCGTTCTTAAAGAGGTCCACATACCTGATTTAATTAGGTTATCTTCGACTTGCTCACGAGTTAATGCAGGTAGTTCATCACGGGTATATGCAGCAAAAGTGACTTGCTCATCCCCCTCAATTTCGATGACTACAGATTGAAGTACACGACGCTCACCACGATGAATAGCAACAATTTTTCCGCAGGCAGGACTCGTAAATACGACCCCTGGGTTCTTTTTGTCTTCAAAGAGAACCTGCCCTTTTATTACACGCTCACCTTCTTTAACCAGCATCGAAGGACGCATTCCGACATATTCCTCACCTAGCAATGCTACGTGTTGAATTTTCGGGCCGTCTTCTATCACTTGGGCTGGCTCACCTGCGATGGGAAGGTTGAGGCCTTTTTTAATTTTAATCATAAGATCTGCACAAGTTTATCAGTTAAACCCTAAGCTAACGATTCAGCAATGAATGATAGCGACTCAGTCATAAAAACTACTCAAGTCACCTTCGTGACTTGAGCGAGTATTCTCACAAAATTGTTACTAAATTCCTGTCTTCTGCCAGTCGTAATTTTATCAGTTTCAGCTCACGCTGTCCGTCTAGAGAAGTGATATAGTTCAAGCAAATTGCATTATTATTTAATTTTTTCCATTAACAATTCGATATTGCCGAGCAATAAACTCATGTTTATCGATGACTGTTTATTATTTAGCCAATAAAGATTCATTTAAAAACTATTAACAACCTATATTAATTTTTAAACAGCTCGTCTAAAATGTGTAAAATATGTGTTATTTTTAATCAACTCCACCTTCAATATTTGGCTTAAGCATGAAAAAAAGTAAACTACTTTGTGCCATATCTCCATTTGTACTCATGTATACATTGGTTGCTCAGGCAAATAACGCTTCATTTTTGCTAAAGAATGAATCACGAGCAAATCCAGATTCATCGATATTTATACAAATATTTAAGCAAGAAGGTGTACTTGAACTCTACCAAAAAACACCATCAGGCAAATATACCTTGTCGAAAACCTATCCCATTTGTAAGTTTTCTGGTGGGTTAGGGCCAAAGAAAATAGAGGGTGATCTTAAAAGCCCCGAAGGTTTCTATCAAATTACAGCAGAGCAACTCAACCCTAATAGTCGGTATTACCGATCTATCAATATAGGTTTCCCTAATGAGTTCGATAAAGCCCAAGGGTATAGCGGAAGTTACCTGATGATCCACGGCAGCTGCGTGTCGGTGGGTTGTTATGCGATGACCGATAAGTACATGGGCGAAATCTACCAAACGGTAGAAACTGCCTTGCTAAATGGCCAATCGACGATTAGCGTAAATATCTATCCGTTTAAAATGACGAAAGAAAATATGCTGCGCTACCGAAATTCAAGCCATTACACGTTTTGGCAGCAACTACAGCCTGCCTATGAGTATTTCAACCAAACAGGAAGACTCGCACAGGTCTCTGTAAATTCAGGAAAATATGCAGTCATGGGCCTACCTGATACCCCAACAAAATTGTTAGGGATGAAATCACAGTATGCGCTGACCAAGGTGGAATAACACAAAATTACCTGGCTCAATCTTTTGCCAGTCTTCATTGCCTGTCAAAGGTTGAGTTGCAATCACAGAGACGATATCTGTTGGTGTTGTGCACTGTGCAAAATCAATTTCAATATCTTGATCGAGCAACTTAGCCATGCCAAACGGCGCTTTACGCGTGATCCAATGTAATTTCGTTGAGCTAAACGCCATCAAATATTGCCCATCAGACAACAACATATTGAAGACACCTTTACTCCGCAATTGATCAGCTAAAGTTGCAATAAAACGAAAGACACTTTTCCAGTTTGACGGTTTTCGTGGATATTTTTCACTCAGCTGTTGCAAAATCCAACAAAATGCCCATTCACTGTCTGTTTCCCCAATAGGCCAATAACGCCCTGTGTTAAGGGAACGGTATCCCTTAAGTTGTCCATTATGAGCATAAGTCCAATTACGTCCCCATAGCTCTCTGGTGAAAGGGTGAGTGTTCACTAACGATACATCCCCTCGATTAGCTTGGCGGATATGCGCCACAATACTTTCAGACTTGATGGGGTATTCCTGCACAAAACGCGCAACGGGGGATGTAAAACTCGGTTGTGGATCTTTAAATGTGCGACACCCGAGACCTTCGTAAAACGTGATTCCCCAGCCATCTTTGTGTGGCCCAGTTTGACCACCACGAGAAATTAACCCACTCAAACTAAAGGTAATATCGGTTGGAACATTGGCACTCATGCCAAGTAACTCGCACATTTAAAAGCTCCTACAACGGCTAAATCGTTACTTCACCATCTCTTTTTCAATTAATTGAATAAGGATATGGATAACTTTGATATGAATTTCTTGAATACGATCCGCATAACCAAAATGAGGTACACGAATTTCAATATCTGCCGTGCCTGCCATTTTGCCACCATCTTTTCCTGTTAATGTGATGACTTTCATACCTTTTTCACGTGCAGCGGCAATCGCTTTGATAATATTTCCTGAGTTACCTGATGTTGAAATTCCCAGTAACACATCACCTTTCATGCCAACTGCTTCAATAAAACGAGAGAAAACAAACTCATAACCGAAGTCATTACTCACACAGGATAAATGGCTCACATCTGAGATCGCAATAGCAGGGTAACCTGGACGGTTTTCACGATAACGGCCTGTCAATTCTTCAGCAAAATGCATCGCATCGCAGTGAGATCCACCATTGCCACAAGATAAGACTTTGCCGCCGGCTTTAAAAGAATCCGCTAATAACACCGCCGCTTGTTGAATGGCTTCGATATTCGCTTCGTCACTTAGGAAATTTGATAACGTCTCGGCCGCTTCAGTTAATTCACTGCGGATCAAATCTTGGTACATGAGGTTTCCCCTTAATTAAGAATACGTTATTGAGAATATAGCCAACTTACATCCAAAATGATTTACAGTAAATCGATCTCACTAGGACACAAATTCAGATGGATATCAGTCATTAAGCTTTAATACTCAGATTGTTGCACAGGGGGCTTTTTGTTTCTACTTTTGATTGTGCTGTCTTGAGCTCGTCGACAAAAATAACGTTTTGTTATACTTAATAACCTTATTTTATTTAATGGTAATAATTTTAATTTCAACTATCCCCTCCATTATTTGATTTTTTTGTGAACTAAGTTGTAATTAAGATGTAAATATATTGCTAATTCTTTATTGCTAGGTATAGATTGAGTTATCAAACAGGTCAGACCTCTTACAAGTTGACAGGAGATCCACTATGATCCTTCTTAGCATTGTGTTATTTCTCGCCTTAATTGGCGTACTTAGTTATCACAGAACCTCCCTTGTACTCAGTACAGTACTGCTATTAGCCTATACTGTCGTCATGGGCATGTTAAATATTTGGAGTTACTGGATGTTGCTGCCAGTAGCTCTGGTCTTATTCCCATTTGTTTTTTCTCCTGTACGCCAGTCTCTTTTCTCATCACGAGCCATGAAAATGTTTCAAAAAGTCATGCCGCCAATGTCGAGAACTGAAAAAGAGGCTATTGACGCAGGAACAACATGGTGGGAAGGCGACCTTTTCCGTGGTGCACCAGATTGGAACAAACTGCATAATTATCCAAAACCACAGTTAACGGCGGAAGAACAAGCGTTTATTGATGGCCCAGTAGAAACTGTGTGTGGCATGGTAAATGATTTTGAAGTTAGCCATGAGCTTGCTGACTTAACGCCTGAAGTTTGGCAATACCTTCGCGATCACCGCTTTTTCGCCATGATCATCAAAAAAGAATATGGTGGTCTTGAGTTTTCAGCTTACGCGCAATCACAAGTATTACAAAAACTCGCAGGTGTATCAGGTATTTTAGCCATCACGGTGGGTGTACCAAACTCATTAGGCCCAGGTGAATTATTACAACATTATGGCACTGATGAGCAAAAACAACGCTACCTACCAGGCTTAGCAACAGGCGAAGAAATTCCGTGTTTTGCCTTAACCAGCCCTGAAGCAGGCTCCGATGCAGGTGCGATTCCCGATTCTGGTGTTGTCTGTATGGGAGAATGGCAGGGTGAACAAGTGTTAGGTATGCGTTTATCATGGAATAAACGCTATATTACCTTAGCACCTATCGCCACTGTACTTGGCCTTGCGTTTAAATTGTCAGATCCAGACAAACTATTGGGCGGTGAGAAAAACCTCGGCATCACCTGTGCGTTAATTCCAACCAACACGCCAGGCGTTGAAATTGGTCACCGTCACTTCCCACTCAATATTCCATTTATGAATGGCCCGACTCGCGGAAAAGATATTTTTGTCCCTATCGATTACATCATCGGTGGGCCCAAAATGGCTGGTCAAGGCTGGAGAATGTTAGTGGAATGCCTGTCTGTAGGGCGTGGTATTACACTACCATCAAACTCAACAGGTAGCTTGAAAAGTATCGCTATTGCAACAGGTGCCTATTCTTATATTCGCCGCCAATTCAAATTACCGATTGGTAAAATGGAAGGTATCGAAGAACCCTTAGCACGCATCGCAGGTAATACTTACTTGATGGATGCAGCAGCCACATTAATCACCTCAGGTATTATGTTAGGCGAAAAACCCGCAGTACTTTCGGCTATCGTTAAGTACCACTGTACCCACCGCGGTCAGCGCGCCATTATTGATGCGATGGATATCACAGGCGGTAAAGGTATCTGCTTAGGGGACTCCAACTTTGTTGCACGGGCTTACCAAGGTGCGCCTATCGCAATTACGGTTGAAGGTGCTAATATTCTGACTCGCAGTATGATTATCTTCGGTCAAGGTGCAATTCGTTGCCATCCTTTCGTCTTAGACGAAATGGCGGCTGCGCAAGATAACAATCTGCACAAATTTGATAAAGCCGTATTTGGTCACATTGGTCATGTCATTAGTAACCAATTCCGCAGCTTCTGGTTAGGTTTAACTAACGGTCGAGGTAGTCACGCACCAACCAAAGATGAAACACGCCGCTATTATCAGATGTTAAATCGTCATAGTGCTAACTTAGCGTTGTTATCCGATGTCGCAATGGGCGTGTTAGGTGGCAGCTTAAAACGTCGCGAACGTATTTCAGCTCGCTTAGGGGATATCCTCAGCAACCTGTATCTTGCATCTGCAACTTTGAAACGCTATGAAGATGAAGGTCGCCAAAAAGCGGATTTACCACTGGTAAAATGGGCTGTTGAAGATTGCTTATATCAGTCTGAAAAGGCAATTGATGATCTACTGAAAAACTTCCCGAACAAAATGGTGGCAGCGATTATGCGAATAACTTTGTTCCCTACAGGACGTGCGATGTCCATGCCATCAGACAGACTTGATCATAAATTGGCACAGCTGTTGATGGAGCCATCAGAAACTCGTGACAGATTAGGCCGCGGGCAGTATTTAACGCCTACGGAAAACAACCCGCATGGCTTAGTTAACCAAGCATTACTGGATATTATTGCTGCGGAACCCATTTTTGAACGCATCTGCCGCCTGAAAGAGCGTAAACTCAGCTTTACCCGTTTAGACAAACTGGCTGATCAAATGCTGCCTGAAAATGTCATCACGCAGGAAGAAGCCGATATCCTACGTAAAGCAGAAGCGAGCCGATTACGCACAATTAATGTCGATGAGTTTGAATTTGATGACTTAGGAGTGCTTCCGTCAAAAAAGTCTCCTGATGAACCGTCAAACGAAGACGCTAGCAAGAAAAAGAAAGCCGCTTAGTTTATAGATAAGTAATAAAACTCAAGGAGCATCCTACTCCTTGGGTTTTTTGTTAGTGCAAATTATACATCAATTTTCTACGTACTCGGGGGTTCTCGTTGTTTAGCCTCTAATATATAAGGTCGTAATTTAATTTTATTATCCCAATCACTCAGTTTAAATTGACAGATTTCCCCACCTTCATTTGCACAAATTGTTAGATACTCTTTTGCTTTATTAAGCTCATTAAACTCATAAAAATATATTTCAGCTGCTGCATCTAGCGCTAATAAACGGTAATAGCCTTTAGTTTTTATTAACATTTCCCAATATTTCATTGATTGTTCTAAATTAATTTCCATACCAATGCCATAATTATTGAAGTAAGCTAATCGGTATAAACCCAGCTGAAAATTAGGTTCAATCATCACAGTTTTATGTAAATATTCTAATGCAATCAAACAATTTTCATCTGCAATCCGCTTTAAATTGACTAGGCTTTTTTCAGAACAGTTCGAATCATCAAAATATAATAAAAACAAAAGATAATTGGTTTTGGCATCACCTTCACCAGCACTATTTTTAAGTAGATAAAATTTCCCCGCTGTTTTAATTGGTATCATGGCCTGAAAAAGTTTTTTCTCTTCTTCATACTTCATATTATTAGTAGAAAAAGCCAGCATTCTATATGACGGCGGTTTTACGTCACTACTTTTAAAAAAGCTTTCATTGTAGGAATATGACTCATATCCACTGAAAATAAAAGCCAGCACAATTAATAACCACTTCATATTATTCCATTAAATAAACGGGCGTTATTTGATATTAAAAATGGGAATGTACTTGTCATTGAAGTAACTAGTTTGTTATTTAAGCTTATGGATGGCTCATTATTAAATAATGAAATAAACTCAACTAGTTGGTCTTCAGGATGGGATATTTCTTTTTGTTTAAACCACACATCAACAACATCTGTTTTTTTTCCATCAATCCAAGTTACCTCTGATATTAATTTATGTTCATTACTATTTTCATCCACATAGTCAGAAAATGAATAATTTAAGTTTATTGATGAAATACCTATTTCACTTAAACCTAGTAGCTCTTCAGGCTGAGTTTTACCATCACTGTTCTCATCTCGCCATAATTTAAGATATTCCCAGTAAAAGTCATCATTACTAATAAACCCATCATTATTGCTATCAAAATCCAATAAACCATCAAAACCATTTAATGCAAAACAACCATTTTCCTTCAGATAATCATCCCCAAATAACTCACTAGAATCATTAATAATACCATCACTATTTTTATCTATAACTAATAATGCATCACTAGGAGAAACCCATCCGGTTTGTTTTAGTTTTCCATTGAACTCAAATAATACACCAAGATCATATGATAAAGTTTCCACACCATTATTATTTAAATCAATAATTAAAGGTGTTCTATATTCTTTTGCTATCATCTTTATTTTCTTTAAATTTTTCTTTGGCGTCTCTTCTAGTTTTATACCATTGACGCCAGATTTCTCAAGAAAATCACTCACAAAGTCAATACAATTGTTTGATATCAAATTATAATTTTCATTACCATCCAGGTTGTTTTTAATTGAGTTATATGTATTAAACAAATTGTTTAAATCATTGTGGAATATAGGCCCTTGCCCCACAATTGTCACAGATGATGCTTCTGAATATTTATTATGGTCATCGAACGAAATATTATCCGTATTTGTCAAATAGCTATTACCCGCACTAAAGCCTATTGATACACTTTCAAATTGGTTACTTTCCGGATTTGTACCTTTAAGACCAATAAATACATGACCCAAAGAAGAATCCCCTATACTTGTATTATCACCTACAACATCTATATATTGGCTATCTGGCGGAGCAATAAATATAGTAAAACTAGGACCTCCATAGCTAGAGAAACCATTATCATCTAGTTCGATTAACCGACTATCACCTTCATTCACGCTTTGTAAATAATGTTCCGGTATATATTCTTTAACTTCCATCCCCCCGTCTATTATCTTCATTTGTTTTTCATGTAGTAATCTATATCATTGAGATATTTATTACATTTATCGCTACCATTTTTCGAGCCAAGATTTGCATAATATCGTGCTTTATCAATATCTTTTATGTTTCTTTCATCATCAAAAAGAGTAATTTCAACTAAATAATCACAGACTAATACAGAATCTCGTCCTCCTTTTTCTATTATCTTATCTAGAATTAAATTTGCTTTATTTATATTTTCATCTAATACAACCCCTTTATAATGAAGTTTACTCATTTCAAATAACGCTATATTATTATCAGGATTTCTATTAACCGATTCAATTAAGTAATTAACAGCTTTTTTACAAATAAAATTAGGCATGGCAGGTTTAAAATCAAAATACTTACAATTAGAATCTTTAAGAAATAATTTAAACAATAATAAATTACTATTGGAATCTCCTGATGCTGCCTTTTCAACTAACAAGAAAAAATCTTTTTCATTTCTTGGTGGTGGATACTCATCATTAATAGACGGTTCATATATTAAATATTTGCTATCATAATTAAATGACAGCATCCTATATGATGGCATAATGACACCTCTTTTCAAATCTTGAGCTTTACACTCTAAAAAAACGAGGCTAAGTATAAAAAATATCAATTTCATATTATTCACTTTAAATAAAATAAACCATTAGAAATAATAAATTTATTTTTACAGATGGGAAAATATTGTAAATAACCTAAAAGAGTAATTTTAACCTTAATTAAAAACAAAAAAATCCAGCTATTTATTCAATAGCTGGACCCATTAATTTTTTTGAAGAATGATTTAAACTACAGCTCTAATGCCAATAGTTCTTCAATCGTTTGACGACGGCGAATTAATTGCGGTTTCCCCTCAACAAACATCACCTCTGGTAATAATGGTCGGCTATTATAGTTTGAAGACATAGATGCGCCGTAGGCTCCTGTGTCGTGGAAAACCAAATAATCCCCCACGTTGACCTCAGGTAATGCGCGAGTCACCACAAGCCCACCTTCAAGCTGAGTAAACACATCCCCAGATTCACATAAAGGGCCGGCAATAATGGTGTCTTTTAGTTGTGACTCATCCGCAGCACTCCCGTCTGCAGGTAAAACAGAAATATGATGATAACTGCCATACATCGCTGGGCGCATTAAATCATTAAAACCACTGTCGACTAAGACATAATGACGGCTTCCCATATCTTTAACAGCACGCACTTCCGCCAGCAAAACGCCCGATTCAGCCACTAAATAGCGACCTGGTTCGATTTCAAGTTCAATCGCGTGTCCTAGATGCTGCGCTATGCGCTGGCGCGCGTTATCCCATAAACTATAATAATGCTGCACATCGATTAATTCATCGCCTTCACGGTAAGGTGTCGATAACCCACCACCCGCTGAAATAGCATGAAGATCCACGCCAGCAGTTGTCACCAGCGCCACCATCGAATCACATACATCTGCAAGATGTTGATAATCAACGCCTGAGCCAATGTGCATATGAATACCGATTAACGACAAATTATAATGACGAATTTTTTCTAAGGCTAAAGGTAAATCTTCATGCCAAATACCGTGCTTGCTATTTTCACCACCAGTATTGGTTTTTTGGCTATGACCATGACCAAAACCAGGGTTGATACGAAGCCAAACTGGATGCCCTGCTTTTTGCTGACCAATTTGGTCTAGCATATCAATTGACCCCGCATTGACAGGTATATCCAGCTCCGTCACTTTAGCCAGTGTTGCTCTATCAAGCACGTCCGCAGTAAACACGATTTCTGACTTTTCACGACCTGGCTTGAAGCCGGCCACCAGCGCACGTTCGATTTCCCCTAAAGAAACTGAATCGACTTTAACGCCCTGCTCTCTCATAAGGCGCAAAATATGAATATTTGAACTAGCTTTTTGAGCAAAGCGCACCGTATCAAAGATTTGTAATTGCTTAATACGCTCAATGATTACTGCACTGTCATATACCCAAACAGGGGTACCGTATTGTGCAGGTAGCGCACGTAAATGTTCAGGGGTTAAATACTGGCTTGAAGTGGTTGCGAATGAAGTCATTATGTTTCTCGTTTGCAAGTTTTTATTATATTAAAGTCTATTATTCAGAGAAAAGATGGGAAAAAAAATATCCATTTTGCTAAAATCTATTCATATTTGATATAGCTTTGGTTTTGAGGTGAAAAATGCAGGCCATTTCGTGGCGACATATTGAGATATTTCGTGCAGTGATGACCGCACCGAATTTGACGGAAGCCGCTGCATTGTTGAATACTTCACAGCCTACCATCAGCCGTGAACTGGCACGCCTTGAGCATTTACTACAATTTAAGCTTTTTGATCGCGTCAAAGGGCGCTTGCAACCCACCGCGCAAGGGCTGCGATTTTTAGAAGAAGTTGAACGCTCTTACTATGGGTTAGAGCGCATCAAAAACTCAGCAGAAACAATACGCCGTTTTGAACATGCCCAAATTTCTGTCACCTGCTTACCCGCTTTTGCCCAATCCCTTTTACCGTCAGTCTGCCACTCTTTCATGGAAAGCTATCCTGATGTCAGTATCACCGTAATCCCTCAGGAATCTCCTGTGCTCGAAGAATGGCTCTCTGCCCAGCGCTATGATTTTGGTTTAACAGAACATTTGCAAATGCCGCCAGGTACTGAGCAACAAACGCTTGGAAGTTTAAATGAAGTGTGTGTGTTACCTACAGGGCATCCTCTCACTCAAAAAAAGGTCTTAACCCCCAGTGATTTTCAGCATCAACGCTTTATTAGTTTGTCTTTAACTGACAGCTACCGCCAATTAATTGACTCAACCTTTGCGGAGCAGCAAATTGACCGAAAAATGGTGATGGAAACACATTCGGCTTCTTCTATTTGTGCGATGGCTCTAAAAGGTATTGGGATTTCCATTGTTAACCCACTAACAGCGTTGGATTTTCACCAGCAATCATCGGGTAAACTAGCGCTGCGTCCTTTAAGCTTTTCAATACCCTTTACGGTGAGCTTAATTAGACCTATTCACCGCCCATCATCACAACTCACTGATATATTTACCAAACATTTAAAAAAACAATTTAACCAGATTGAACAACATTTAGCGCTGGCCTTGCTGCATCAGTGATAACCAATGGGGTGAGGTAGTAAACCAGTTAGCAAGATAATCGATCACCGCACGTAGTGAGGTTGGCATTTTTTGTCGACTGGCATACACAGCGTAAATACCTAATGGCATTGGTGTGTAATCAGGTAATAATTGGATTAATTCGCCTGAATCCAAATACTTTGCAACTGAATAATAAGGCTGCATAGAAACCCCTGCCCCATTTAAGGTCGCTTCGGCGATAAAAACAGATTCATTAGCACTCAACCTTCCATCCACTAACACTGTGTGCTGTTCGCCTTCTTTTTCAAACACCCATAAACTACGCCCAAAAAAGTTATAAGTTAGACAATCCAGTAATGCTAAATCCTCGGGTTTTGTAGGGTGCTTTTTTCCTTCCAAAAAACGGGGAGATGCACAGATCACGGAATAACAGGTCGAAAGAGGCTTCGCAATCAGACTTGGCTCTAGCTGATTAGTAATACGGATCGCTAAATCAATTCTTTCCTCAATAAGATTCACTGATTTATTCGAGATCTGCATATCAATAGCCATATTAGGGTACTGTTGCATAAACTCGGTCATTGCCATGGAAAGCGCACTTTGGGCAATAGATTGTGAGCAACTAATACGTACCAGCCCTGATAATGCTTGATTATCATGCTCTTGCTGCACAGGAACCGTTTGTGAAATCGCATTTAGTTGTAACGATTGTTGGTAAACCCCTTCCCCTGCAGAGGTTAAACTAAGCCGCCTTGTTGTACGGTTTAATAACCGAACACCCGCCCATTGTTCCATCTCAGATAAATAGCGAGTTACCATCGCACGAGACATATCTAGCTTATCTGCCGCACCGCTTAGGCTGCCACTCTCCACAATGGTGATAAACACTTCTACCGCTTTTAATCTATCCATACCCCACCAATTCGACCGATTTATGCAACAAATAAAGCCTAATTATGCTGTTTTTCCCATCATTATTACAATCTAATATACACGCCAAGCCAAACAACATTTACCTGCATCACTTAATTTTAGGATATAAAAATGAAACTTACCTTATTAGCAGCAACGACATTATTCGCAACAACTATGCACATGGCACAGGCTAAAAAGCTAACATTAGATGTGTATAACCCAGGCCATAACAGTGTTTTCCCTGTTTCATCTGAAATTATTAGCGGCCCAACTGAAGTGGTTTTAATTGATGCTCAATTTCAAAACAACGACGCACAAAAATTAGTCGATAAAATCCAAAAGCTGAATAAGAAATTAACCACCATTTATATTAGCCATTCAGACCCTGATTTTTATTTTGGTTTAGAGACGCTGACAAAAGCTTTCCCTGAAGCCAAAGTGGTTGCAACTGCCGAAACCGTCAACGCCATTAATGCAACTAAAGATGGCAAACTTGCCTATTGGGGCGGTGAATTAAAAAATGAAGCACCAAGCCATGTTATTGTTCCTGAAGTCATTAAAGGGAATAGCTTTACCGTTGATGGTGAAAAATTAGAGATTAAAGGCCTAGATGGTGCCTCACCAGACAGAACTTATCTGTGGGTACCCTCTTTAAAAGCAGTCGTGGGTGGCGTATTAGTTTACGATAATCTCCATGTGTGGATTGCAGATACGCAAACTGAAACCTCACGCCAAAACTGGCAACAAGCTTTAGAGAGTATTAAAGCACTTAAACCCGAAACCGTTGTACCAGGACATTTTACTGGCAATTCTAAGTTTGATATTGGAACCGTTACATTTACTCAGCAATATTTAAATGACTTTGAAACTGCGACAAAAGCAAGCAAAAACGCGGATGAACTGATTAAAAAAGTAGAAACGCAATACCCTAACTTAGATGAAAAATCGAGCTTAGAGCTCAGCGCCAAAGTGATTAAAGGCGAAATGCAGTGGCCTCAGTAAGCCGATAAATTGCCCCCTATTTCATTTGTTTTGGTACTTTTTGTAACTTGTGGATACACATTAAAAACAAAATGATCTAGGGGGATAGTTTATGCTATCACCTTGAGTATCTTAAAAATAATTCAGCGAGACATTATTATGAGCAATATTACCCTACACTATATTTATGACCCTTATTGTGGCTGGTGTTATGCTGCTGCACCGTTAATTGAAGTTGCTGCGAAACACCCAAATATTCATATCGAAATGCATGGTGGTGGCATGCTCGCAGGCAGCTCTCGACTACATTTAGATGATAATTTCCGCCAACACATTATCCAATCAGATAAACGCATAGCGTCAATGACAGAGCAAGTTTTTGGTGATGACTACCTCACAATGTTACATGAACCTAACTTTGTAATGGACTCAGCAATACCGCAAACCGCAATACTGGCAGCAACAAAACAAGGTAAAGGCTTAGAAATGCTAAAAGCGATTCAAAAAGCCCACTATATTGCAGGGCGCCACATTAATGATAGCGCTGTCCTGTTAGATTTAGCACAAAGCATTGGGTTGGATGTCGCTCAATATACGACTGACTACGCACAGAGTGAGCTAAGTGAAACTAAGACCCACATTCAAAACAGTAAAACACTATTAGCGCAATCAGGTGCATCTGGCTTCCCTACATTACTGATTCAGCAACAAGGCCAGTGGCTACGAGTCCCACTACAAAACTACCTTGGCGCGCCAGATAAATGGCAACAATTCTTAGATACCATGGTTAATGCTGCTAAATAACCAAACGAGCAAATCATTTGGCTGTGTTATTCATTTATTATCATTGAATAAGTGATAAATACAGCCAAATACTCGCACTAACCAAAATCGCTGGCCCAAAAGGAATAGTCGGGCCCCCCATATTCATACCTTCTCCACTTTTCAAATACGATTTTCCGCCAACGCCATGGAACTTAGGTAATAGCCAATAACTCGCACTGTAGTGCAAAAGCCCTAGCACTGCTGCTAGACCTAAAAAATGCGGTAAATTCAGTACACCAAGCCATGATGCACACGCAGCAATCAATTTAAAATCTCCCCTTCCCATTTGCGGCTGTTTTTTGATTTTTTCCACCAGTGTTGTGATAAACATAATGGCCAAATAAGCCACGATAATGGCATAGATAGCCGAAATCACATTACCGTTTGGAGAGCTTATTTGATACAACAACCCAGCCCCTAAGAATGGGTAAGTTAATATATTCGGTAAATACCCTGTTTTATAATCAATAATAAACAACAACACAGTGAAGTTTAAAAATACGAATAAAAATAAGATGACAAGCCAATAACTCAACGAATAAAAAACGATAAGACCCAACACTGAATAAATAAAAAACAATGAAAAATAATTAACCTCAATGGAAGGTAATTGAAAATATTTTTCAGGAATAGATTTCAATAGCTTAAAGGTCATTATTACAGATAACACTAAAAGCATTAAAATCAAATAAACTTCCTTATTGACCATAATGTTACTGAATTTAATATAAAAACAGCTCCACTTTGTTTTCAATTTAAATAAAAGATTCATTATTTCATTAAAGATAAAAACGAATTTTTCTAAAACTGCGCACCATAAGTCGAGCATATTAACTCCTTATTCCATTATGGAGAAAAAATAAATATACGCAGAAAAATAACCAACCTAAACACTTTAATTCCGTTCAATACAATCAGTTTATTCGAGCTCAAATTTTTTCTATTTATTTATCAATTGCGTCTAATTTAACGGCGATGGCACAGACGTACTATAAATACGTTTTTTTTCGTTATAAACTAGATAGCAAAGCTTGAGTTTTGCGATTCAATCCCCATATTCACCAAAGCTATCCTATTTATTAATCGAGTCTGTACTAAGGAAACACCATGCGCATTCCACGCATTTATCACCCTGAGCCAATACAAACCAATACAACCATTTCTCTTGGTGATGATGCCGCAAACCATGTGGGCAGAGTCCTCCGTATGGCTCCTGGTCAGAAGCTTGAGCTGTTTGATGGTAGCAACCAAACTTTTAGTGCTGAAATTACGGAAGCTTCGAAAAAGCATGTTTTGGTCTACATTGAAAGTGGCAATCTTGATGATAGAGAGTCCCCCCTCGATCTCCATTTAGGCCAAGTCATGTCACGCGGGGAAAAAATGGAATTCACCATCCAAAAATCTGTTGAATTGGGTGTTAATACCATTACCCCTTTAATTTCAGAGCGTTGTGGTGTGCGTTTAGACCCCGAGCGACTCGAAAAAAAATTACAGCAATGGCAAAAAATTGCGATTGCTGCATGTGAACAATGTGGCCGAAACCGTATCCCTGAAATTCGCCCCGTACAAAGCCTTGAAACTTGGTGTGCGGAGGATGACGGTGCATTCAAGGTAAATCTTCACCCAAGAGCGACAGAAAGCATCAATACCCTGCCGACTCAATTGAAAAAAGTAAGACTGTTGATTGGCCCAGAAGGCGGGCTTTCAGCGGATGAAATCGCCATGACAGCCAATTATCAATTTACCGATATACTGTTAGGCCCTAGAGTACTTAGAACAGAAACGACTGCGCTAACCGCTATCACTGCACTGCAAGTGCGCTTAGGTGATCTGGGTTAAGGAGAAAAAATGATCAAGCTCGGTATAGTGATGGATCCTATTTCATCCATCAAAATCAAGAAAGACACCAGTTTTGCAATGATGTTGGAAGCTCAGCGTCGTGGTTACGAAATCCATTATATGGAAATGAATGACCTTTATTTGCACCAAGGTGAGGCTCGCGCACAGACTAAAATTGTCACCGTCGAAGAAAATCCTGCGAAATGGTACGAATTCCATGGTGAACAAGATATCGCCCTCGGTTCCCTTGATGCGATTTTGATGCGCAAAGATCCGCCATTCGATACCGAGTTCATTTACGCAACCTATATCTTAGAACGCGCAGAACAAGCAGGTTCCTTGATTGTGAATAAACCGCAAAGCCTGCGTGACTGTAATGAAAAATTATTCACTGCTTGGTTCCCTGAATTAACGCCAGATACGCTAGTGACTCGCAGCCCGCAAAAATTAAGAGAATTCCATCAAAAACATGGGGATGTGATCTTCAAACCCCTTGATGGCATGGGCGGTGCATCGATTTTCCGTTTAAAGCAAGATGACCCTAACGTAGGCGTGATCATCGAAACATTGACAGAACATAGCTCCCGCTATTGTATGGCTCAAAACTTTTTACCTGCCATTAAAGAGGGTGATAAGCGTGTGTTAGTGGTTGATGGTGAGCCAGTGCCGTACTGTTTAGCGCGTATTCCAGCGCAAGGTGAAACCCGTGGTAATTTGGCCGCAGGTGGCCGTGGCGAAGCGCGTCCTTTAACAGAAAGTGATTGGGCAATTGCGCGTGCCGTCGCGCCAACATTGAAAGAAAAAGGCTTAGTGTTCGTTGGGTTAGACATTATAGGTGATCGCCTGACTGAAATTAACGTCACAAGCCCAACCTGCGCTCGTGAAATCGAAGCGGCTTTTGATATTTCTATCACAGGTATGTTGATGGATGCCATTGAACGTCGCTTGAAAAAATAAGCAATAAAACAGGCTAAAAAGGCGATTTCTGCCTTTTTAGCCAACGAATTCAATAAAAATGAATGGAGTTTAAGTTTGAATCTACAAAACCATTTTCTTATTGCCATGCCATCCCTCACAGATCCTTATTTTGAGCAATCTGTAGTGTATGTGTGTGAGCACAACGAAAAAGGCGCAATGGGTTTAGTCATTAATAAACCCATTGATGACTTTTCAGTTGATACCATGTTAAGAAAGCTTGAAATTACGGTATCCGATAAAGTCAATAAACGTAACCTACAACGCCCCGTGATTGCTGGTGGCCCGGTTGCAGAAGAACATGGTTTTATCTTACATACACCAATTAGCGGCTTTTTATCTAGCTTGCATCTTAATGATGAAGTGATGGTCACTACGTCGAAAGATATTTTAGAAACTCTTGGTAGCGATCACTCGCCAGAAAACTCTTTAGTCGCCTTAGGTTATTCCAGTTGGGAGCCAGGTCAACTAGAGCGAGAAATCATGGAAAATAGCTGGTTGACAGTTGAAGCATCCCCTAAACTCATTTTTGATACGCCAATTAACGAACGTTGGGCTGCGGCTGCCAATTTAATTGGTGTCAATATTCATACGATTTCCATGCAAGCGGGGCATGCATAATGTCAGGAAGAACGCTATTAGCCTTTGATTTCGGAACAAAAAGTATTGGTGTTGCTATTGGACAAGAGATCACAGGTACAGCACGCCCATTAACATCACTTAAAGCCAGTGATGGTCGCCCTGATTGGCAACAAATCGAAAAGTTACTTAAAGAATGGCTTCCTCAGTTGGTTATTGTCGGCCTACCCCTTAATATGGATGGCACCGAGCAACTGGTCACCAGTCAAGCGCGTAATTTTGCCAATCGTATTCATGGCCGTTTTGGTGTTAAAGTCGAATTGCACGATGAACGACTTTCCACGGTTGAAGCAAAAGCAGGCTTATTTGAGCAAGGTGGCTACCGCGCATTAAGCAAAGGAAAAGTGGATTCGGCTTCCGCTGTGGTGATCCTTGAAAGCTGGTTTGAGCAACATAGTTAATTTTGCACAGTTTTGAGGTTATTTTTCACGGAAATCTCATGCAAAGGTGCCGTTCTAACGCGAATTGCTTTACACTATGGTCAACAGTCACTATTCATGCACTCTGTGAATAAAATAGTTTTGAATTAAACCATAATGAATAAATACATGACCATTCAAAATAATATCTCTGATGTTACCGCACGTATTCAAACTGCTGCCGAAGAATGTCATCGTTCACCCCAAGACATTACGCTGCTGGCTGTCAGTAAAACCAAGCCTTGTGAGGCCATTTTAGAAGCCATCGAAGCAGGCCAGCGCCAATTTGGTGAAAATTACGTCCAAGAAGGCGTTGAGAAAATCCAATATTTCGCAAATAGAACTGACCTTATTTGGCATTTTATCGGCCCATTACAATCCAATAAAAGCCGTTTAGTCGCTGAACACTTTGATTGGTTCCACACGCTTGACAGAGCTAAAATTGCTCAGCGTCTGAATGACCAGCGCCCTAGCAATAAAACGCCACTAAATGTACTCATCCAAATTAATATTAGCGATGAAAACAGCAAATCGGGCATAACATTAGGTGAGGTTGCTAAGCTTGCTGCTGAAGTCGCAACTATGCCAAACCTTGTATTACGAGGTTTGATGACGATCCCCGCCCCTGAATCAGACTATGACCGTCAATGTGAAGCGTTTCGTCAAATGGACAACGCATTTAAACAGTTACAAACTACTTACCCAACAGTCGATACCCTATCGATGGGAATGACTGACGATATGCGCGCCGCTATTCACTGCGGTTCAACCCTTGTTCGCATAGGAACCGCGATTTTTGGTGCGCGCCAATATCATCAATAATAAGGAGAACAGAATGCAACACCGTAAAATTGCTTTCATCGGCGCTGGAAATATGGCTCACGCTATCATCGCAGGGCTTGTTAGCAATGGTTACCCCGCATCAATGATCACCGTTTGTTCTCCAACCCCCGTGCGCCGCGATAAAATTGCCGCACAATATGGCATTATTAGCAGTGATGATAACCTTGCTGCCGTTAAACAGGCCGATGTCATTGTATTAGCAGTAAAACCACAAATGATGAAAGAAGTCTGCGAACCCCTGCAAAATGCCACTGATTTTGATAACAAACTGGTGTTAACCATTGCCGCAGGCATCCCAGCAGAGCGCTATAACGATTACTTTGCACATCAACTGAATTTAGTGCGCATCATGCCAAATACCCCATCCTTGGTTGGTAAAGGCGTAAGCGGGTTATTTGCGCAAGCCAAAGTGACTGAGCAAGACAAACAATTTGCGCAGGAATTAATGCAAAGTGTCGGTTCAACGATTTGGTGCCAGAAAGAGCAAGAAATCAATAATATTATTGCAATTACAGGTAGCTCCCCCGCTTATTTCTTCTTATTTATGGAAGCGATGCAACAAAAAGCAGAGCAACTCGGTTATGATGCAGAACAAGCACGTGAATTAGTGTTGAATGCCATTGAAGGCTCCGTTGAACTGGCGAAATCCCAGCACGACACGGCTTTTTCAACCTTACGTGAACAAGTCACCTCTAAAGGCGGTACCACCGCGATGGCTTTAGAGCAATTTTACAACGAAAACCTTCCGCAAACTGTTGCTAACGCGATGCAAAGCGCCATCAACAGAGCAGAAGAAATGGAAAAACTTTTTTAATTAATCGCGGAACTTGCCATGCAGACTTTAGTATTTGTCGTTACCACTCTGATCCAGCTGTATATTTTTGTGTTATTGCTCCGCGTTTGGATGCAGTGCGTTCGTGCGGATTTCTATAACCCATTTTCCAAATTTGTGGTCAAAGCCACACAACCGATTGTCGCGCCGCTACGCCGTGTGATCCCTGCGATTGGTTCACTTGATACGGCGTCTGTTGTTGTTGCTTTTGTTTTAGCCATTGCCGCAATTATTTTTGGCATGTGGGCAACTAACTTACTGCCTATCTTAGGCGTAACGATTCTCCCAATGGGGATCATTTTATTACTAACGTATGCAGGTAAATTGATCTTCTGGATGATCTTGATCCGCGCCATCCTCAGCTGGGTAAGCCAAGGCCGTAATCCTGTTGATTATTTATTATACCAATTAACTGAACCGCTAATGGCGCCAATTCGCCGTATTATCCCAGCAATGGGTGGGTTAGATTTCTCAGCAATGATTGTGATGTTTATCTTAATCGCCCTGAATTATTTGCGTGTGGATATTTCCCTGATGATTGACCCATCATTGACCGCAATGATGTATTCCATTGGTATTATGTAAAAACGAGTTTTAAACGATGCAAAAAGTTGTTTTAGCGACCGGGAATCCGGGCAAAGTAAATGAATTAGCCGACTTACTTCGCGATTTCGGTATGGATATCGTTGCACAAACTTCATTGGGTGTTGAATCTGCAGAAGAAACAGGTTTAACCTTTATTGAAAATGCCATCCTGAAAGCTCGACACGCGTCGGCACAAACGGGTTTACCCGCTATTGCTGACGACTCAGGAATTTCGGTTGATGCCCTTGGTGGCGCGCCAGGGATCTACTCTGCCCGCTACGCTGGTGAGGAAGCAACTGACGAGCAAAACCTCGTTAAGCTATTGGATGCAATGAAAAATGTGCCTGATGACCAACGTCAGGCGCAATTTAACTGTGTGCTGGTGTATTTGCGCCACGCCGAAGACCCTACGCCATTAGTATTCCATGGCCGTTGGCACGGAATTATTACCCGCGAACGCAAAGGCCAAGGCGGTTTTGGGTACGATCCTATCTTTTACGTACCAGAGCTTGGCTGTACCTCTGCAGAGTTAAGCAAAGCAGAAAAACAAGCTGTTTCCCATCGTGGTAAAGCCTTAGCAATGATGCTGGATGCTCTGAAGAATGCATAAGTTGCCACCACTGAGCTTGTATATCCATATTCCTTGGTGTGTGCAAAAGTGCCCTTATTGTGATTTCAATTCGCATACTCTAAAAGGAGAGATCCCACAAAAAGAGTATGTTGAGCACTTATTAGCGGACTTAGATATTGATGCCAAATTAATTGCTGATCGCCCTGTTAAAACGATTTTTATTGGAGGGGGAACACCGAGTTTGCTGACGGCTGAAGCCATGCAAGCATTGATGGATGGTGTCCGCGCACGAGTTCAATTAGACCCAAACGCAGAAGTCACCATGGAAGCCAACCCTGGAACCGTAGAAGCAGACCGGTTTGCAGGCTACCAGGCTGCGGGAATCAACCGTATTTCAATCGGCGTACAAAGCTTTGGTAACGATAAGCTGATCACTTTAGGCCGTATTCATGGCCCTGATGAGGCGAAACGTGCAGCAAAATTGGCCACTCACCTCAACTTACGCAGCTTCAATCTCGATTTAATGCATGGCTTACCCGCACAAACGCGCGATGAAGGCTTGTCAGATTTAAAACAAGCGATTGAACTTGCGCCGCCACATTTGTCTTGGTATCAGCTAACTATCGAGCCCAATACACAATTTGGTTCAAGGCCACCAACGCTGCCTGATGACGATACCCTGTGGGACATTTATACCGAGGGTCACAAGCTACTCAGTGCAGCGGGTTATGTACAGTATGAAACCTCTGCCTACGCAAAATCGGGTTATCAGTGTGAACACAACCTCAATTACTGGCGCTTTGGTGATTATCTCGGTATTGGCTGTGGTGCTCATGGCAAAATTACCTTTGAAGATGGGCGGATTTTACGTACGGTAAAAACCAAACATCCTCGAGGTTATATGGAAGGTCGGTATCTTCAGCAGTCTTATGATGTAGAAGCCGAAGATAAACCATTTGAATATTTCATGAACCGCTTTCGGTTACTTGAGGCCATGCCCCGTCAAGAATTTACCCAATACACAGGTTTGCCCGAATCAACTGTAAGGCCTGCTCTTAATGAAGCCTTAGCCAAAGGGTATATCACAGAAACTGATGATGAATGGCAAATTACAGAACATGGAAAGTTATTCTTAAACTCGCTGTTGGAGCTATTTTTAGGCGAGGAATAATAACCAAATCAGTGAACTAATGAAAGCCCGCGAGAGATAACATTCTGCGGGCTTTTTATTAGAGATAAAAATGAGATCGACAAAAATAACAATAAGGGTATTTCATATTGCCGCTATCGCTAGGACAACGGCAGATATTCATTAAAGCGCGTTAACAACAGCATTAACTTGTTCTGTTAAGCTGACAAAGCCACCACCTGATAAATACCAAAGGTCAGATTGCAGGTAAGTGATCTTACCGTCTTTGTATGCTTTGGTTTCTTGGATATTGCTGTCTTCAAAGACCGTTTTTTCTAATTTCCCAGCACCGATAGCTTCACTGCGGTCAACAATTAAGATGACATCAGGATTTGCTTGCGCAATGGTTTTGGTATCGACAACACGGCGTTTTGATTTATCCGCATTTTCATCAATCTGCAATTCTGCACGCTGTGCTTTTACCACGTCATAAACCACGGCTTGGTTATTTGGGATTAATTTGCCGTCATTGTGCATCAGTACTAAGACTTTTTTCTTAGAATCAGCCGCTTTTTTCTGAGCATCTGCAATGGTTTTGTCTAACTGAACGAGCTGTTCATCAACGGCTTTTTGATTACCGTATAAATCACCAAGTACGGCTAAGTTTGCTTTTACTGATTCAATATAATGTTTGCTGTCAGAACCTAAATTAATGGTCGGTGCAATTTTGGATAAGGCTTCGTATGATTTCCCCTGACGCCCCGTGATGACGATTAAATCAGGTTTTAATTGCTCAATTTTAGCCAAATCAGGCTGTTTCATGCCACCTGCATTTTCCATTGATGCTGGAATACTGCCTTTCACATAAGCAGGCGCATTTGCCGTCGGTAAAGCCACCACGTTATCGCCTAAACCCAGTTTTTGCATTGAGTCGTATACACCGAAGTCAAATAAAACCACTTTTTTAGGTTTTTTAATAACTTCTGTTTCACCCGATAAATGCTTAATTGTCACTTTTTCGACGCCTTGCGCAGTGACAGCATTTGGAGCGAAAGCAGCAGATTCAGCACCAAGCGCTAAAGGAGCAGAGAGTGACAATACAGAAACAAGTAAAGCAGGAATGAACTTTTTCATTTAAACGATCCCAATTAAGTCATTAAGCCAAACTCGCATTGTAAAGAGAGAGGCCTACATGTCAATCAAATAAGAATCAATTTCATTTTCATTCCCATTAATGGAACTAAAATCACATTTATAAATCCACATAATAACCATCATAAATAAAAAAACAGCCATGCAGTTAATACAGGGCTGTTTTTAAGAAATATAGATAAATGGATTATTTGGCTTTTAAGGAATTCAATAAAGAAACCCGTTGTTGCTCAATGCCAGTGACTTTTGAACACACTTGAACACCAAACAATTGGAAGCTTTTCTCTTGTTTTTTCCATTCTGTTTCAAGCTCTTGCTGCAAACCACCTAGATTGCCCAGCATGCCTTGTAGCGCTTGGTTAGCATCACCACCTGATAACAGTTGCTTGCGCCCCATTTCGTTGATGCTATCTTGTAAAATACCGCCCAAGCTTTCATTCACCAACTGCTTGCCTTTTGTTTCCGCATTTTTCATCGCTTCATGATGAAAAGCATAGCCATTCGGACGGGTTTCAATAATTTGGTTGATTTGGCTATTCAGGTCTTTTTCTAGCTTAGTCAAACGTTTACGTACATTACTGTCGCTGCCAATGACCTTAACAACGACTTTATCTACCGTTTCACGTGACGTTGCCAGTTTTTTCTCAGACTCTTGTTTTATCCAAGGTAAATCATTACGAATTGCCGATTGATAACGGATCGCTTGCTGTTTTTGAGCCTCAGTCGCCGCAATATTTTTGCCGTTTAACGTGATCTCACCATTAGGTGTAATCACTAAATCGCCACTGCGACCAACCACTCGCACGCTTTCTGGCGTCATGAAAATATCATCGTTCGGTGTCACTGAGCAGTTATAATCCGCAGCTTGGCTCGCTGCACTCGCTAACAGTGAAAATGCAATTAATGTACGGCGTAACATAACATCTCCTAGAAGGCGTTGAATTAATTAGAAAACAGAACGCCCAATTCGTTTCGATAATAGCTCTAAAGCAGCGCAACCCACCAGAGAATTCCCTGCTGCATCGAGTTCAGGTGACCATACCGCCACAGTAAATTGGTTAGGGACAACACAAACAATACCGCCGCCAACACCTGATTTCCCTGGCATTCCAATACGAAATGCAAATTCACCAGAGCCATCATACATTCCACATGTCATCATCAATGCATTGATTTGCCTTGATTGTAATGGGGTAATAATGGGGTCTATGGAGCAAGATGACATTCCTTGCGATGTTAAATAGGAGAAACATCTCGCTAATTCAACACAGTTCATACTTAGAGAGCAATAATGAAAATAAGTTTCGAGCACCGTCAAAACATCATTTTCAAAATTACCAAATGATTTCATTAAATAGCCGATTGCTGCATTACGGCTTGCATGTTCCATTTCAGAGCGAGCAACGGTTGTATCGTAGGTAATATCAGGCTCACACGATAATTTTCGAACAAACTCTAGCATACGTTGTTTTGGCGCACTTAAACGCGACTGCAACATATCTGCAATCACAATCGCACCTGCATTAATAAACGGGTTTCGTGGGATACCTTTTTCCATTTCAATTTGAATTAATGAGTTAAATGGTAGCCCTGATGGCTCTTTGCCAACACGGCTCCAAATTTCATTTTCTTCGTAGCGCGTCATCGCCAATGTCAGGCTCAACACTTTTGAAATAGACTGAATGGAAAAACGTTGATAGGCATCCCCTGCGGTGAAAACCTCACCGTCAATGGTGGAAACGGCGATACCAAGATGATGAGAAGGCACACAACCTAGCGCAGGAATATAGTTGGCAACACAACCTTGGCCTATTAGCGGCCGAACTTGGTCTAGAATGTCGTTAAGTAGCTGGTTAGAAAACATAGCACTCAAAACTTTTACTCCAGAAAATAAAGGCACCCAAAACTTGGATGCCTCTTCAAACACTGAGAAACTCAGCCTATTTATTTAGTGTGATTTAATCAACCAAAAAGTGATTATTCCCACCAAACATCAAACAGTTCAGAAACAACAACGTCGTTCATCCCTTTTGCTTTTAACCAATTTTCAACGATTTGACGGTGTTCTTCGGTACATTTACCAATTTGCTGTAGGCAAACAATCCCTTCCCAGCTCAAGTAGCCGCTTGCTTCGAATGCTAAACCGTTTGGTTCAATAGCTTCAGCAATCAGTTGGTCAACGGTAGTGTCAACTTCTTCGATCGGTGTACCTTCTTTAAAACTCCATTTAACCGTAAAACCTAACTCTTGGAATTCATCCAAACGCATTTTTTTACGTAAACGACGACTACGTGGTTGTTTAGCCATTATTTGGTCCTCTCAAACATTAAATCCCATACACCGTGCCCTAACCGCTGGCCGCGCTTTTCAAATTTTGTTTCTGGTCTTGATTCTGGACGAGGAACATAATCACCTGTTGGTGATAAATTTTTATACCCTTCGACACTCTTCATGACATCAAGCATATGTTCTGCATACGGCTCCCAGTCGGTCGCCATATGGAAAACACCACCAACCGCTAATTTACTGCGAATTTTTTCAGCAAATGGCACTTGAACAATACGGCGTTTATTGTGTTTTGCTTTATGCCATGGGTCAGGGAAAAATAACTGAACCATCGCAAGGCTTCCATTGGGCACCATGCAATCCAAGACTTCAATCGCATCATGGCACATCACACGGACATTACTGACGTTTTCTTCTTTTGCCGATGCTAAGCATGCGCCCACACCTGGCGCATGAACTTCAATGCCTAAAAAGTTTTGCTGTGGATTTTGCGATGCCATAGTCACCAATGAGGCGCCCATACCAAACCCAATTTCCAGCGTCACTGGGTTTGAGTTACTAAATACTTTGGCGAAATCAAAGGGTTCATTGATAAAATCAATCCCCATTTCAGCCCATTCTTTTTCTAATGCGTCTTCCTGACGTTTTGTCAGACGCCCTTGACGGCGGACAAAACTACGGACACGGCGCATAACCCGCCCTTCTTCATTATATTCGGGGGAGATAACATTATTGATCATAATAAAGGTTCTAAAAAATAGTTGCCCAATTAAGTTAATGTGCCAACGATCAAGTTCTATAAGGCTAGTAAATAGCAATTATGTTTAAATTACCCTTGCTAATTCAAACCATTAGATTAATTACCTAACAGTAATCGCAGGGTAAGAGTAGGAGTTTAGCAAAACTTCAACAAGGATGCAGTTGATAATTGGCTAACTTTACACTAAACCACACAATAAGCGGTTTACAGCCTACCGCGTCTATGTTGCAATCCTTAGCATTATTAAAAAATCGATAAAAAAATAAAGTGTTCAATGGAAGCTCAACAATTTTCTCATGCAGTGCTCGACTGGTATCACAAATATGGACGCAAAACATTACCGTGGCAGCAGGAAAAGTCCTCTTACCACGTATGGCTGTCTGAGGTGATGCTGCAACAAACCCAAGTCAGTACCGTTATCCCATATTTTGAGAAATTTATTTCTCGTTTTGAAGATATTACCGCCCTTGCCAACGCGCCATTGGATGAGGTTTTACATTTATGGACAGGCCTTGGCTATTATGCCCGTGCCCGCAATTTGCACAAGGCAGCAAAAGTCGTTGCTGATCAGTATGGTGGGAAATTCCCAACCACTTTTGATGAAGTGTTGGCTTTGCCCGGGGTTGGTCGCTCTACGGCTGGCGCAATTTTATCTCTGTCCCAACAGCAACATTACCCTATTTTAGATGGCAACGTAAAACGCGTGCTGGCTCGTGCTTATGCCGTTGATGGCTGGCCCGGGAAAAAAGAGGTAGAAAACCGCCTGTGGGAAATTAGCACCGATGTCACGCCCAATGATGGCGTAGAATATTTTAACCAAGCAATGATGGATTTAGGCGCGATGGTTTGCACCCGCAGTAAACCAAAATGCGAGCTTTGCCCACTTAACTTTGGCTGTGTTGCCTATGCCAACCATTCATGGCAAAACTACCCAGGGAAAAAACCGAAACAAAAAATCCCTGAAAAAACCGCCTGGTTTTTAATTATGCAACATGAAGACAATGTCTGGTTAGAGCAGCGTCCCCCTTCTGGTATTTGGGGTGGGTTATTCGCCTTTCCACAGTTTGAGTCTTCAGAACAATTAACAGCATGGTTAGCGGAATCAGGCCTTTCTTATGACTCTCCTGAGCAGTTAATTGCCTTTCGCCACACGTTTAGCCATTTCCATTTAGATATTATCCCTGTAAAAGTTAAGATTCAGGCATTTAATTCTGCCATGGATGAAGGCAAAGGACTCTGGTATAACTTACACCTAGGCGCAACTATCGGCCTTGCCGCCCCAGTTGAAAGTTTATTAAAACAGCTCGCCTTACTACCTGATATTTGAGGAAATTTTAATGAGTAGAACGATTTTTTGTACATTCTTACAACGTGACGCAGATGGGCAAGATTTTCAACTTTACCCAGGTGAGTTAGGGAAACGTATTTTTAATGAGATTTCTAAAGAAGCATGGAGCCAGTGGATGACGAAGCAAACTATGCTAATTAATGAAAAGAAACTCAATACAATGAATCCAGACGATCGTAAGATGTTAGAACAAGAAATGGTCAAGTTCTTATTTGAAGGCCATGATATTCACATTGACGGCTATACACCTGAAAAATAATCTGTCTGTCTACCTACTCTGTAGGTAGACTTTTGCACCAATACTGTGAATCGTATGAAAAAACTATTTGCGCTGAGTTTATTGATCCCGCTACTTGTTTCGTGTTCCAGCAACCAAAAAACGGACTTCAACCCTGATTATGTCAAAGACACCAATGGATTTGATATTTTAATGGGCCAATTTGCCCATAATATCGAAAATATTTGGGGAATTAAGGAAGTCCTCATTGCGGGGCCAAAAGATTACGTTAAATATACAGATGAATACCGTACACGTAGTCATATTAATTTCGATGCAGGGACGATTACAGTTGAAACCATTTCCGCTGTAGAGCCATCGCAACACCTCAAAAAAGCGATTGTCACCACCTTATTGATGGGCGATGACCCTAACTCCATCGACCTCTATTCTGATATTAACGATATCCCCTACAGTAAAGAACCATTTTTATTTGGCCAAGTACTCGATAACACAGGGGAAGCGATTCGTTGGGAGTGGCGAGCAACAAAATTTGCAGATTATCTGATAGAAAACAAAATACAGCGCCGCCAATCTGGCATGAATATCGTTTGGTCAGTCACGATGCAATTAGTGCCTAACCACCTAGACAAACGCGCCCACAAATATTTGCCGTATATTAAAAAGTCATCAGCAAAATATGGCGTTGATGAGTCATTAATCCTTGCAATTATGCAAATTGAATCGAGCTTTAACCCTTATGCCGTAAGCCGCTCAGATGCACTTGGTTTGATGCAGATAATGCCAAACACGGCAGGTAAAGACGTTTTCCGCTCACAAGGAAAGTCCGGTGTGCCTAGTCGCAGCTATTTGTTCGATCCAGAAAAGAACATTGATACGGGGACTGCCTATTTGGCTATCTTGCAAAACAGCTATTTAGGCGATATTCGCAATCAAACCTCTCGCCGTTATGCTGTTATTACCGCATACAATGGCGGCGCAGGCAGTGTTCTACGAGTGTTCCATAGTGATAAAAAGCAGGCAGCTCAGCGTATTAACAATTTAGAACCAGGTGAAGTGTATGAAACATTGTCCACTAAGCACCCAGCTGCTGAGTCACGTAATTACCTCATTAAAGTGAACAAGGCACAGAAAAAATATTTGCGCTAACATTGGCGAACAGATGAAAATCACCCGTTAAACAGCGGGTGTTCTTCATTACCCAGATATTTTTAGGGCATTTCGTTTAAAAAGTAGCTAAGGTGTTGAAAAAAAGCGCATACGGTCGAAAGTTTTTATAATGCGCCTTGACTCAACTGATGGAATCAGGTTTAATACGTTCCGTTGCCCGGATAGCTCAGTCGGTAGAGCAGGGGATTGAAAATCCCCGTGTCCTTGGTTCGATTCCGAGTCCGGGCACCACTATTTAAAGAAACCAGCCTAAAGGCTGGTTTTTTGCTTTGTAACGCTTATCAAAATTAACAATGCAACTTTTACCACATTGCGCTCACCAATCTCCCCACTCTATCGTTCCCCTTGGGTATCCACTAATAAACGCTGATTAATGTATTCAATGGTTTCTTCTATTGTCATGATCTTATTCACCACATTAGTAATCCCTTGACCAATGATCACTTCAGCTTGGCGCAAATTAAATAACTTACCGTTTGGAATGGAGGATTCGCGGATCCCGCGGTTAATCTCTTGATAAGCCAGTGGCATCCAAGGGTAGCGATGGCAGATTTCTTGGTTATGGCTGAAATCTTGGTGGTTACTATTCCCACCCAATAAAATAAGATGATCCATCACGATAGGTGAATAGAGCCAACGATAAAATTGCTCTGCATAATGTGATTTTTGGCTATAACGAGATACTCCGAGCGCGCCTCCCCCGAGTTGTGGAAGCCCACCTGGCACAGAGGCATAACCAATTTTTGGAAAAATATCGCTATGAGCCACATCATTAAACAGATTCATATAGGCAATTAACATAGCAAGTTCACCTTGCTCGAATTGCCTAACGGATTCGCTCCACCACTTTTCATGGATATTTTCAGTGACAGAAACTTGGTGTAGATAATCGCTTAACACTTTGCCCGCCAAAGGCATTTCTAATCGAGGGATACCATCACCCTCAATTAACCGCCCACCTTCTGCATAGTAGCGCAGCAAATATTCACTTGCTATTAAGCCAGCACTTCCCAATGTTGTTGATGCACCAATTGGGCGAGAAAATTGCCCTTTTTCATGCTGCTCTGTAAAAAACTGTGTGACTTGGTCGTATTCGTGAAAACTCGTCGGCACAGCCAATTCATTGCCTGTTTTCTCGTAATACCTACGCCTTAGGATCGGGTCTTCAAACAAATCTTTTCGATAAAACAACAACTGGGCACTAGCATCAAATGGCATAGCATAAGCAGTGTCCCCGACTAAACTAAATTTTTGTTGGGTTGGTTTGGAAAAGCTGCTTAATAAATCCGTTAAGCCGTTCCCGACATTATCTAGTGGCTGTAATATTCGCTCTGCAAACCAAGGAAAACAGGCCATATCAATCCGCAATAAATCATAATAAGGATGTAAATGGAGCTGTCCCAATATTTGGTAGACTTCGTCATAAGGATGTATGGCTAAATTAACCTTAATGCCCGTTTGGCGATAAAAGTGGGGTAAGAGCTTTTTGAGTGCATTTGTCGAAGGACTTGGCAAAATAAGGAGATTCAAACTCGGCTCATCTTTATTAACAGTACTAAGTGCTGGTGTTGCAGTATAAAGGTTGCCACTTTGGTTACGCACATAAACAGTGTTTGCCCACAGATTCTCGCTTTCCAGTTCATCCTCTTTCATTAGCTCATCAACAACCTCTAACCCTAGCTGCGCATAATTCATCGGAAAACAGTGTAGCCCTTTTAATATTGGGGGAATATTGCCACTTAAGGCAAAAATAGCAGGGCAATCACTGTTGCTACCAAAAAAACTGGCTTGAGTTAAAAAACTTGCCTTTTCAATATCTTCAGCAACAAACAAGTCTGGTGTTTGGTCTAAGGTGAAAAAATCAAATGCAGCTTTATAGGATTCATCATTCGATGCTCGGATCACAATATATTTTTTATTTGGTGCACACTGCTTGAGGCTTTTTTGTAACTCACTCACAAACGTTGAATGTTCTAACTCACCATGTTCATCGCTGAAAATCCCCACCAGTTGACTGCGGCTGGTCGCAATTTGTTGGCAAATCGCCTCTGCTGCTTGAGAAAAATCTAACGTGAAAAAATGATGGGCATTGGCTGGTTGGCGATAAATAAACACAATCTGAGAAGCAGGTAATTTTAATGTATCAAAATAAGTGTTCGCGTCTTGCAAACAACTCACAGCAACCACCTGTTTATATCCACCCGCTGCAATTTTTTGTAATGCATCTAACTCTGTTGTTTCAAGATCATCCGTCAAAAATAGATCATAGGTTATCTCGGGGTACAAAGAGATTGATTGCCTAAATGAATTAAAAAAGATTGCGTATTTATCGGACACTAACTGCGGTAATAGTATTGCGATTTTGTGGCTTTTATTGGTTCTCAACAATTGCGCTTGTGTATTGAGCTGGTACCCCATTTGCTTTGCTGCTTTATAGACAGCCTCAATTTTCTCTACACTCACATTTCCACGTTTATTCAAAACGTTAGAAACCGTTCCATGAGAAACACCCGCCAATTTTGCAATGTCTTTAATTGTTGCCATTTGTCTTTTCACCTTAATTGCTTCTCGCAATAGCATACCTGAATTATTTATCACGACCACCGATAATTAATTTGAACGTTCCAAAATAAATATGCAGATAAAACAATCAAATAATGGAAAGTATTAACATTCGATACACACAAAGCAAAAAATAAAAAATATAACTATTAATCAAATAGATAATTATTTTAATTTGAATGAGATCACTGATCTGAATATCTGTCATTGGCAAACTAATCTCACCAAATTATCATTGGAACGTTCAAATAATAGTTTTATCGATTTAACACCAGCACCAGGGATTTAATAACCCAAAATAAAACAATAAGATAAAGGAAATTATCATGAAAATTCATTTTTTAGGTACTGCGGCTTCAGAGGGTATACCAAACCCTTTTTGCCGTTGTGAGCACTGCCAAAAAGCAAGGCAACTTGGTGGTAAAGATATCAGAACTCACTCCTCGGCTATTGTGGATGAGCTCATGTTGATCGACGTGTCTCCCACATTTAGTTATCAACTCATGCGTGATGGAATGGATGCAACCCATTTTGAAAGCCTGCTATTCACTCACACTCACCCTGACCATTTTAATGTGGGCGATCTGTTCAGTAGAATGGAAGGTTATGGCTTTGAAATTCACCATCCACTTCATATATTTGGCAACGATCGTGCAATCAATGGCTGCCTTGAAGTGCTACCGGGGTACAGCAAAGAGCGTTTCGCTTTTCATTGTTTAATCCCTTTTGTCACCGTTGAAAGAAATGGATATAAAATTACCCCATTACTAGCAAACCATGCGAAATGGGAGCTCTGTTATGTCTATCATATTGAAAAAGATGGCAAAGCGATTTTCTATGGCCACGACTCAGGCTGGTTCCCAGAACTGACTTGGCAATGGCTTGAAAACAAACCGCTAGATATTGTTGTATTCGAATGCACTTATGGACTAAATGGCAATAACCGTACCGATAACCATATGAGCCTAGAAACCGTCTTTGCAGCACAAGAAAGGCTGCAACAACAAGGTTGTTTGCATTCTAATACTCAAATTGCCGTTTCTCATATTTCACACAGTGGTAAATTACTGCATGAAGAATTAGTGGCGGTTTGTGCTCCTTATAATATCCGTGTCGCGTATGACGGACTAACGTTAGAAACACATTAAGAGGGAAATAAAATGGATATGAAAATCACTTCCCGCTTGCTGATCATGATGTTTGTGCAATATTTCATGCAAGGTGCGTGGAATATGACGATGGGACTGGTATTAAGCACCTATGGTATGGCACATATTATTGGTAATGCTTATGCGTTATTAGGTGTCGCGACCATTATTTCACCGTTATTTATTGGTATGGTTGCTGACCGTTTCTTTGCATCACAAAAAGTGATGGGGATCCTTCACTTAATTAATGCCGCCGTCATTTTATGTGTTCCTCAATTTATTGAGGCACAAAACAGTGGCATGACCCTATTTTTGATCTTTATTATTGGCCTGCTGTTTTACCCAACAACCGCACTTTCTAATAGCATCAGCTTCTCCCATATTAATGGTGTGAAATATTTCCCTATCATTCGTGTATTCGGTACGTTTGGTTTTATGGCTATCGGATTTATTTTAGGGGAAATGGGCTTCTCGGGCAGTACCATGACATGGTATATCGCATCTGCAGTTGCAGTCGTATTAGGCTTTTACTGTTTTACACTGCCAAATACGCCACCAAAAGCTAAAGGCAAACCCTTCTCCACACGCGATATTTTATGCTTAGACGCATTGTCATTATTTAAAGACCGCTATTTCGCTATTTTAATGTTTAGCATCTTTGTATTAATGATTCCAAAAACAGCTTATTCCGCCTATATCCCTGTGTTTATTAAAACGCTTGGGTTTGATAATGCCGCTTCTATTATGCAGATTGGTATTGCCTGTGAAGTGCTGTTTATGTTCTTCCTATCGTTCTTCTTGATGAAGTTCGGTTTTAAAATCACTTTATTATTAGGTGCTATTAGCTGGATTATTCGCTCAACATTATTTGCCTATGCTGCGGTCGATACCAGTTTATATTTTATTGTCTTTGGGTTGATGCTTCAGGGATTATGTTGGGACTTCTTCTTTACCGCTGGCGATATTTATGTCGACCGTAAAGCAAAACCAGAAATCCGCGCACAAGCTCAAGGGTTACGCTTTATTGTTTCAAACGGCTTCGGTTTATTATTTGCCTCCACGATTTGCGGGCAAATATTTAACTCAACAGTCACGGAAAAAGGTAGCGAGTCCTTACCACAATGGGAAACCTTCTGGCATTACCCTGCTATCGTCGCTGCCGTTGTCAGTGTGTTCTTTATCTTCTTCTTTAAAGATGATGTTTCTAAAAAGAAAAATAACGACGATAAAAAAGCACCTGAGGGCGCTGTAGCACCGTAATTCGAAATATACAGAGGTAAGCCATGGATGCTCTTATGCAGTTTGTCGACACCATTGGCCCTTTGTCACTATCAAGTATTGCTAAATTACTCGCCGCCTTTATTTTAGGCGGCTTTATTGGCTTAGAACGTGAATCAAAGGGAAAACCTGTCGGCTTTAAAACCTGTGTCATTATTGCTGTTGCTAGCTGTTTATTAACTATCGTTTCTATTCAGTCTGCCGAATATTACGCCAATATTTCAGATAATATTCGCAGTGACCCAATGAGATTAGCGGCGCAAATAATCAGCGGAGTGGGCTTTTTAGGCGCGGGCGTTATTTTACATCGTCGTGATGATGCGATTTCAGGACTGACAACCGCAGCGATTGTTTGGGCTTCAGCTGGCGTTGGAATTGCGTGTGGTTCTGGCTTTTATTGGCACGCATTAATTGTCACCATTCTTTTTTTCTTGGCGATTCAACTGAGCCCACAAGTGGCATTGTTTCAGATGAAAAATCAAAAATTAGGCAAGATTAAAGTTCGAATGTTGTTTACCCATGAAGATGGCGTCCCCTTACTCATTGAGTATTTAAAACAACATAAAGACATTATTGAAAACCTAACAATACGTGACATAAAAAAAGAGCGAGTAGAAGTCAATTTAAAACTGGTGGTTCGCCAAAAAACCACATTGCCTGAATTTTATTGCTCGTTAAAACAGCTATCTTATGTTCATTCTGTTTCTTTAGATCACTAATATTCAATGACTATATGGTACAAAACCCGCGACTAAAGCGGGTTTTCTCGTTATAGGATTTCTATTAAGTTTTACAAATGCTTTAAATCCTCTGGAATATTTTTCTTCAAAATACGCCAAAAATCCTCTGCGGTTTTATTTAAGCGAGTGTCCATACGGTAAATGTAAGCTTGAATTGGAATCGTCAATTCTGGGGTATCAAGACAAACCAATTTCTTTTCTTTCAGCTCATTGACCACAGAGTAAATCGGCAGCCATGCGATGCCATGACCATCCAATGCCATATTTTTCAATAATTCACTCATGGAAGACATAAACAACGTTTTTGAACTAATTGCACCGAACTCGCTTAACCTGCGATTAACTAACCGCCCCATATAAGAAGCACTCGTATAATTCAACAAGGGAACTTGGGGTTGGTAAATATCGAATAACGGTTTACCAAATTCATCTGCGGCACAGATAGGGTAAAGCTCAGACTCAAAAACATTCAAGCAGGAAAATGGCGATTGCATTAAATCCTCATCATAAAATGAGATGATAAAATCACTTTTCCCTTCTCTTAGTGCATTAACCACCTGTACCACGTCAATGGCTTCAACATGATAGACAAATTCTTCCCCGAAACCAGACAATGCGTGAACTAGTTTGGGTAGCAGTGTTAATGATAAAGAATGTGCCGCCGCAATTTTAATATTAGGTAAACTTAAAATATTATGCCCAGAGAGTTCATTTAAATTACACTCTAATTGCTGCAACAAGCTACGGGCTTGAGAATGAAAAACTTTGCCTTCTTCAGACAACTGCAAGGGGGACGTGGTTCTATCAAACAATTCGACACCGATCGCCTCCTCTAACGCTTTAATACGCCGACTAAAAGCGGGTTGAGAAATATTTCTCTGCTCAGCAGCATGGGAGAAATGTCGACAAGATTCCAAGGTTAAAAAATCGTACAACCACTTTGTTTCTATATTTTTCATGTTATTAAGCCTTAAGCAGACTCGCTGTTAAAATATATACGCTAAATCATTCGAGTTGCATGTAGGCGACAAGTGAAGATAGACCGATGAGCATACAAAAGTATGTGATTCGGCTATCTGAATGCAGTCAACAGCCATGCAGCTTGAAGGATGACGCGTATAAAATAATAATGATATTCTTATTGGTATATTTAGTTAACTGTCAGTTAAATTATCATTCATGGATTGTATGTCTATTATTTGTATTATGCATAAGGTTATCGTTTTAAACATTAATAAAAATCAAAATTTATTTTCTATTAACTAGAGCATTATCGTCAAAGCCAATTATATTCAGGCTTTGCCTTTCATTTCATTGAGCTCCTTCGAGTTAACATTAAAATCTTAATGCATATCTTGCATCATCCCATACTTACTTGCATTTCTCTTACCTAAAAAACATTGCTAAAAATTAGACACCGATTAATTAGAAGTAATCGTTAATAATTAATTAAATAATGTATCTCATGTTAAATAAGTTAAGCAATATCGCGTTTAATTTATCTTAAATCAAAAAAGATAAAAATCGCAGGAGCGTAATAATGAAAGGTTTAATTGGTGTATTAGGTGGAATGGGTCCAGCAGCAACCGTCGATTTATTTAATAAATTTGTAACATATACTATTGCTAATAAAGACCAAGAACATATTCCATTAATTATTTCATCTATTCCTGATATTCCAGATCGTACAGAAGCATTGCTAAATCACGGAGTTTCACCACTCCCTTTAATGACTAATTACTTAAAGAAACTTGAAGATGCAGGGGCAGAATGCATTGTTATCCCTTGTAATACTGCACATTTTTGGTTCGATGAACTAAAAAATACTTGCCATGTGGATATGCTGAGTATTGTTGAAACCACCATGCAAGAGGTTCTACTAACTAAGAAAAAAAATATTGGCTTATTAGCAACTAACGCAACTATGTATATGGGGCTTTATCAAAAAAGTATTGAACAAAAAAAATTAAACTGCATCACTCCCGATGAAGAAAGCCAGAAATTAGTCATGAAAAGCATTTATTTATTAAAATCTGGAAATAAAGATGCAGCAGAAGAAATTATGAAGTCGCAAGCTGAATTATTATTTTCACGTGGAGCTGAAGTCATTATTTTAGGTTGTACTGAAGTCCCTGTTATTTTAGCCAATGAAGTTAAAAAACACCCTAATAATTATATAGATTCAACAGGTTCTTTAGTTAGGGCTAGTATTCATTGGTATGAAAATAGAGTTGGAAAATCGCATTTAATAATAACCGAAAATTTAAAGTAAATATTTAATCATTATTAAAAACAATCAATTTTAGAAATTTTATTACTAATGACAATATATTGTCTATTGGAGACGATTATGGTTTGGCTAGAGATCATTGTTGTACTAGGTGCTATTTTCTTCGGTATACGCATGGGCGGAATTGGTATTGGCTTATGCGGAGGATTGGGGTTGGCAGTATTAACCATTGGATTTGGTTTGCCAATAGGTTCTCCCCCTGTTGATGTTATTTTAATTATTATGACCGTTGTTGTCGCTGCATCAGCATTACAAGCGGCTGGAGGAATGGACTATTTAGTGCGCCTCGCCAGTACATTTATGCGTAAAAATCCGAAGTACCTAAACATTATTGCGCCAATCACCACGTGGGTGATGACCATTATGGCTGGTACGGGATTTATCGTATTTTCAATGCTTCCCGTCATTGCTGAAATAGCCAAAGACTCGGGTATCCGCCCTTCTCGTACACTGGCAGGCTCCGTTGTTGCTTCACAAATAGCCATTTCAGGTTCTCCGATAAGTGCCGCAATGGCGGCAATGTTAACCATTATGGAAGGTAATGGCGTTACCTTTATTGTTGTTATGTCAGTGTGTTTACCTGCATCCTTTGTGGCTGCAATGGTTGCTGCATTTATTGCGTCACGCCAAGGTTGTGAATTGGAAGATGATGAAGTTTATTTAGACCGCTTACAAAAAGGGTTAGTCCATAAATACGAAGAGAAAAAAGGCGAAAGTACTACCCGTGAGAAATTTTCAGTTGTCGTTTTTCTTATTGCAACCGTTGCGATTGTGATATTGGCAGCTTTCCCTCAATTACGCCCAGGTTTTGATATCGGCAAACCGATGGGTACCCGTGATATCATCATCATCTGCATGCTCAGTGCAGCCTGCTTGATGGTTATTTTCTGTAAAACATCACCAAACTCTATCGTTTTAGCACCAACGTTCCGTTCAGGAATGAGCTCTCTTGCTGTCATATTGGGAATTGTGACATTAGGCACCACTTTTGTTGATGCCCACATGGATCAAATCAAAGCTATCGCAGGGGATGTATTATCTGCCTACCCTATATTGTTAGCTGTCGTACTGTTTTTTACCTGTGCATTGCTCTACTCCCAAGGGGCAACAACACCACTAATCATTCCACTGGCCATTGCTTTGGATGTACCAACATGGGCTATTTTAGCGTCGTTCGTTGCTGTCACTGGCGTGTTTGTTTTACCCACTTACCCAACGTCATTAGCAGCAATAGAATTTGACTCCACAGGTTCAACCCGTGTCGGAAAATATATTCTAAACCATCCCTTCATGCTACCAGGGTTAGGTGGAATTATTGCTGGGGTTGCCTTTGGATTTATTATCGCACCGATGATTGTTTAACTTGATGAGTTAGGTCTAATCCCTCACTCATTACTATAAATAAAAACACCTATTTCCTTACAAAATGAAGTTATTAATTGGTATTTTTTTGGCTTTATTCTTAGTTGAATTTATTAAATACTCTACAGAATAGAGCCTTTTTTCTTTCAAATCTTATTTATTCATACTCAATCTTGATAAAAATTTAATTTGCAGCACTTATTACTTTCATGTCTAACCATAAAATAATTTTTAATAAATAAAATTTATACTGATTTTCGATTTTTAATCACCTTATTCAATGAAAATGAAATTAACTTTCATATAAAAATGTGAGCTGAAATGTTTTTGCATGAATTATCCACTTCTGAAAACAGTTAAAATAATTATACTCGGCTTCATATTCATTTCTTAATAACCCTAACACGAGGAATGAATTTTATTTTATTACTTATTTTTCATCGTGTTAGATACCTATGATTGACGTTTTTCACCCCTTTGACGGTGCTCTAAAAGCAATTAAAATTAAGAGTTAAATCACAAATCTTAGTTTTTCTTCTCTACACCTTCAAAAATGACGACGTCGTCATATTAAAAATAAATTATTTTATCTATAACATTAAAGAACCATTTTTCTTACATTCGTATCCAAATTTATCGTTAAGCGTAAAAATTAAAGCCATTTAGAGATAAAAAAACGCTTAATGTTGACGTCAACATTAGGGCTAACAACTAGAAAGAGGTTTTAGAACATGAGTAACCTACCTGAAAAAATGAAAGCCGTTGTTTGTCATGGTCCCCATGACTATCGTTTTGAAAATATTAGAAGACCTACAGCTGGCTTTCGAGAAGTTGTCATTAAAGTCGATGGCTGTGGGATCTGTGCGGGTGACTGCAAAGCCAATGATGGCGCACAAATGTTCTGGGGGGATGACCCATGGATCAAAGCCCCTGTCGTACCTGGTCACGAATTCTATGGCAGAGTCGCAGAATTGGGCGAAGGGTCCGCTGAAAAATACAAATTAAAAGTGGGTGACCGTATCCTCGCAGAACAAATCGTCCCTTGCTGGGAATGTCGTTTCTGTAAATCAGGTAAATACTGGATGTGTGAAACCCATGATATCTACGGTTTCCAAAAAGAAGTTGCCGATGGTGGGATGGCTGAGTATATGCGTTTTTCTGAGCGCGCTATCATTCACAAGATCCCAGATGAACTTTCCGATAAAGACGCCGCATTAATTGAACCAATGGCCTGTGCCATCCACACCGTTCGCCGTGGTGATATTGATTTAAATGACGTCGTCGTCATTGCAGGTGCTGGCCCGCTTGGTCTGTGTATGATCCAAGTTGCAAAACTCAAAACACCAAAAAAATTAGTCGTGATCGATGCTATCGACGAACGCCTTGAATTAGCGAAAAAATTTGGTGCTGACGTGGTGATCAACCCACTGAAAGAAGATGCCATCAAGTTAGTCAAAGAGATGACGGAAGGTTACGGCTGCGACGTTTATATCGAAGCGACAGGTGCCCCTGTTGGCGTAACCCAAGGATTAGAAATGATCCGTAAACTTGGCCGTTTCGTTGAATTTAGCGTATTTGGTAAAGAAACCACAGTTGACTGGTCAATTATTGGTGACCGTAAAGAACTTGATATCCGCGGTGCGCACTTAGGCCCATATAGCTATGAGGTTGCTATCGATCTCTTTAGCCGTGGCTTAGTCAATGCTGATGATATCGTTACCCACTTCTACTCCATCGATGATTGGGAAGAAGCCTTTGTCATGGCGAAATCTGCCGACTCAATTAAAGTCGTCATCAAGCCATAGACATGCACTAACTGTTTGTAATAATTAATAATTTAAATAAATACTAGACGAGTAAGACCCTACATATAATTAAACGCTCTTTAGGAGAACATCTTATGTTGAGTAAATTCAAAAAGTTAGCTGTAGCAGCTAGTGTCCTGACTTTAGGTATGGCGTTCAACGCTACGGCAAAACCTGTTTCAGTTGGCATGTCGTTTCAAGAATTAAACAACGAATATTTCGTCACGATGAAAGAAGCTCTGGAGAGCGCAACTGGCGATATGGGTGCTCAGCTGTATATTTCCGATGCGGCGCATGATGTCTCGAAACAAACCAGTGATATCGAAGATATGTTACAGAAAAAAATCGATATCCTGCTAATCAACCCAGCGGATAGTGTTGGTGCAGAAACGGCAGTACTGGCAGCGAAAAAAGCGGGGGTTGTGGTTATCGCTATCGACGCACAAGCGAATGGCCCAATTGACTCCTTCGTCGGTTCTAAAAACTACGATGCTGGCTTAATGGCGGGTAAACGCTTAGGTGAAGCACTGGGTGGAAAAGGTGAAGTCGCCATTTTAGATGGTATTCCAGTTGTGCCAATCCTCGAACGTGTTCGTGGCTTTGAAGCGGCAATGAAAGAATATCCAAATATTAAAATTGTTACTAAGCTGAATGGTAAGCAAGAGCGTGATACTGCGATGAATGTCACAGAAAACATGCTGCAAGCTAACCCAACTTTGAATGGTATTTTCAGCGTTAACGATGTGGGCTCACTTGGTGCATTAGCGGCTATCGAATCTTCAGGCCGTGACGTAAAACTTGTCAGTGTTGATGGTTCGCCTGAAGCCGTTGCTGAAATTGCGAAAGGTAACTCACCGTTTATCGCAACTTCTGCACAGTTCCCACGTGACCAAGTTCGTATCGGCTTAGCAATGGGTTTGGCAAAATATTGGGGTGCTAACGTACCGAAAGAAGTTCCGATTGATGTTAAATTAATCGACAAAACAAATGCGAAAGATTTCCACTGGTAATCGAATATTGACTCATTAATTGTATTGCACCTGTACCTATGTATTGGGTGCAATACCTTCTCATAACAATTAATAATTAAATGCATATTGGAATCACTTTATTCCAGATGACTTTGTTACCCATTTTTAAGCGGTTAAGAAATATAGGGAAGCAATATGATGCAATTATTAGCATTACAAGATGTCAGCAAAACTTTCCCTGGAGTTAAGGCGTTGGATAATATTAATCTCTCCCTTGAAAAGGGTGAGGTTCACGCGTTATTAGGTGAAAATGGCGCAGGTAAATCTACGCTAATGAAAGTTTTATGTGGGATTCATAAACCTGATAGTGGAAAAATTCTGATAGAAGGCAAAGAACATATTTTTCATAACTACAGAGATGCTATCAAAGCTGGTGTAGGTATTATTTTCCAAGAATTCTCTCTAATTCCTTATTTAAATGCGTTTGAAAATATCTTTTTAAATCGTGAATTAAAAAATAAATTTGGTTTATTAGATAGAAAACTTATGCGCCAAAAATCTCAAGCTTTACTCACAGAGCTTGGTGTTAATATTGATATTGATGAACCCATTATCCATTTAAGTATTGCAGAGCAGCAATTTGTTGAAATTGCCAAAGCACTTTCTTTAGACGCTAAAATTTTGGTATTAGATGAGCCGACTGCAACATTAACACCTAATGAAGCAAATCATTTATTCGATGTTATGCGCGATCTAAAAGCTAAAGGTGTTGGCATGTTTTTTATTTCTCATCACTTAGAAGAGATTTATGAAATATGCGATACCATCAGCGTGTTACGTGACGGGCAATATATTGGATCACGCAAAGTCGATGAAACAGACTTAGATGTCATTATTGAAATGATGGTTGGCCGAGAAGTAGAAAATATTTATCCACATAAGCGCGAATTCTCCCAACAGGAAATTATTCTTGACGCTGAAATTCAACGTTTCTCAAATAGCCCTGTTAACCATCTTCAATTGAAAAAAGGTGAAATTTTAGGGCTAGCAGGCCTTGTTGGTTCAGGGAGAACTGAAACTATTCTCGCCATGATTGGCGCGGATAAAGCGTATAAGAAAAAAGTCACTTTAGAAGGCAAAGAGGTCAAAATTAAATCTGCGGCGGCGGCACTGCAATTAGGTATCGGCTTATTACCTGAAAGCCGTAAAACCCAAGGTTTAGTTTTACCTTTCTCAGTCAATGAAAATATTTGGTTAAATAACCATGCGCAAAAATTGTTTTTAATCCAAAATAAAAAAGAACTCACTTTATCTATTGATTTAATTTCTCAAGTAAAAGTTAAAACACCAGAACCTCACACTGCGGTTTCCACATTAAGTGGTGGTAATCAGCAAAAAGTTGTTATTGCTCGCTGGCTAAATAAACAAGCCAAAATTCTCATTTTCGATGAACCCACTCGAGGTATTGATGTTGGGGCAAAATCAGAAATTTATCAGCTAATGCGCTCACTCACTGAAAAAGGGATCTCCATTATTATGATCTCCTCTGAATTACCCGAAGTTATTGGTGTAAGTGATAGAGTTTTGGTCTTTCGTGATGGTGAAATTGCTGCTGAGTTAAGTGGAGAAGATATTAACTCAACTCAGATTATGGTACATGCAGCTGGCAATATTATATAGGATAATGACTATGTCTAATCAAAGTGCAATTCCACTAACTAAAACTAAATTTAGTTTTTCTAAATTAACAAAAATACCTGCATTCTTACCACTTGTTGGTTTAATTCTTTTATTTACCTGCATGTCCATTTTTAATGAGCATTTTTTAACGGTAAATAACCTTTCCACCATTGCACGACAAGTTTCAATTAATGCCATTATTGCTATTGGTATGACGTTTGCCATTTTAACTGGCGGAATTGATTTATCTGTTGGTGCCGTTATGGCTTTATCGGGCACCTTGATGGCTGGCCTAATGAAATATTATGGTATGGATCCATATGCAGCCATTGCTCTGGGTTTATTATCAGGGATTGCATTTGGTTTTATTAATGGAATTTTAGCCGCTTACGGTAAAATGCCTCCCATTATCGTCACATTAGGCGCGATGATTATTGCGAAAGGTTTAGCGTTAATTTATACCGGTGGCTATCCAATATCAGGATTACCCAAAGAATTTGCCTTCTGGGGCCGTGAAGAGTTAATGGGCATTCAAGTGCCAATTTTATTAATGCTTGGCCTTTATCTTATTTTTTACGTCGTCTTAAACCACGTCTCATTTGGTCGTTATATTTACGCTATTGGTGGTAATGAAGAAGCCGCTCGCTTAAGTGGTATCCGCGTTGAACGCTACAAAATGTTGGTGTATGTAATAAGTGGTTTTACTGCTGCATTTGCGGGTTTAATTTTTACATCACGCGTCATGAGTGGGCAACCTAATGCAGGAGTCGGCTTTGAACTAGATGCGATTGCCGCAGTGGTTTTGGGTGGCGCTTCCATTGCGGGTGGACGTGGCATGATCATCGGTACATTAATTGGAGCCATGATCCTCGGCGTATTAAATAATGGGTTGAATTTACTAGGTATTTCCCCTTACGTTCAATACATTGTGAAAGGCTTAATTATCTGGGGTGCAACATTTATTAGCTCAATGAAACGCTAGATTTTTCATAATTCAACCTTATCGGTTAATTGCCTGTAGATTATGACTGTCAATTAACCGATTTTTTTAATCACAAATTAAAATGAAATATAAAATAGTAAAGGTATTATGAAGGAAAGATAATCGGATAAAAGAGCCCCTTAACGAGGCAATTATATATTATTAATAAATAACAAGCTTACCATCAACAAAAATTTGTTTCGTTTCATGGCCTTTATTTGTATCACGCTCTATTTCTGAGAATAATAATTCTGTGGTTAATTCCCCAAGGTAAACGGAATCATGATGAACACCAGAAATAGATAAATGATAGGTATCTGCATAAGGTGGTAAATCGACTGAAAAATAACGGCAAGATAGCCCTAATTCCGCAATGATTTTATACATTCCCGCGGTAATAATTCCATTTAGCCCAACAATATACATGCCTGGAGTGTATAGATCTTGAACTTTTTGTCTTAAATACGCTTCATCTTTTTTATTAAACATATAACTACTATATAAGACATTAAGGTTTTTTCTATTTGGAAAGCTTGCATATATTCCTGACAAACGAGACAGGCTGATTTCTGAATTTTTAGGGCCAGAAATAATTAACGTATTTTCGCTATTTTGTTCATTAAGGAATTTTCCTGTCAATGCACCAATTTCAAAGTTCTTCAAAAATAACCCAGAATATTTTTTCTCATAGCCATAAATCGCACGGTCGACAAATACTAACGGAACATTATGTTGGTCGATTAATGAAAGATAACTAGGCTGGTAGTCTTTATCATCACGCACTGGTGATAGTAAAATGCCACTCGCCTTATAGCTAACGAGTGTTTCGATTGCCGTTTTCTCCGCTTTTTCATCACTATCTGAATCAAAAATCATCACTTGATACCCTTTCTCTTTTGCTAAACGAGAAACGGTTTGAATGAGAACAACATAGAAAGGGTTAAATGTACTGTCAGTAACCACACCAATTATGCGGCTATTTTTATTTTTCAGATTTCGTGCAAAAAGATTGGGAACATAGTTGAGTTCTTGAGCAATCGCTAATATTTTATCCCTTGTTTCTTTCTTTACCATTTCGGGATGATTAAATGCACGTGAAACGGTAATATCAGTAACATTTGCACGTTTAGCTATATCAATTATTGTTGTTGAGCTATCTTGTTTTGTCATAATTATATTAGTCAACCTTTAGTGCCCCCCTGATTGATATAATCAAAAATCCTTTTAAGCTATTATCAGAGAAGATGAAATGCGATTGTTCATTATACCGCATTGAAGGTGAAGATAAATCGTTTTATTCACTAACAATACAATAATCCGTCAATATGAAAATCATGTTATACACTATAGAATATAAAAACAGTTAAATTGCTAGTTGAATAATCTAATTTGTTAACATTTACCTTTAAAGCACAATTTCATAAAACATTTAACTCATCTAAGACTGAGTAGATTAAGCTAAAAGAAACAATAATAATTAGGCTTGCAAATATATTTTTAACTAATTTTATTGAAATATAATTTATGATGACTCTCCCTATTAGTAAACCAATGACACAGGATGTGATAAATATTAAGCTAATTTCCTTAGGGTATTGAAATCCATTTAAAATATTGATTAAAACACTCACACTACCGATACAAAAAATCACCATCAATGATGTTGCAATAATACTTTTTATATTTAAATTGGATACCTTTCGTAACGCAGGAACAATCACAAAGCCACCACCAACACCTAATACCCCTGTTAAAAGCCCTGCAATAATTCCTATACCACCTAATATCGACGCTGTTTTTATATTCCAAATAAACTTCCCCGTCTCTTGGCTAATTTGGCACGGCGCATCATTTAATTCAGCCATTTGAGCAAAAAAAGTACGATATGCAACATAAAGCATCACTAAGCTAAAGATTAAAGTCAGCCAAACAGGCGTAATTATTTGAGCAAGAAAAATACCATATTTAGCAAAAGGAATGCTGACTATCGCTATCCATATAGCGGCTTTATATCGTATTGTTTTGTTAATAAGCCCTTGAATAACACCAATAAAAGCAGCTAATGTTATTGCTAGAAGTCCAACAGGTGCAGCAAGCGCCACCGTCCAATTTTGGCTTGCCATCAACGCAGGAACCGCTAAAATACCACCGCCCGCCCCTGTTAACCCAAGCAAGCATCCAATCAGTAAACCTTCAAAAATCAATAGCAGCATAACGATGAGCTTATTATTGTTATAAAGAGGAAAAAGCCACTTTAAACCGAACGCCTAATTAACACAAAATATTTGGTTTAACGTTTCTACGGCTTGAGTGAAAGAAACCTCTCCCGCAATCACTTTTATCAATCGAGACTCTTTAAAAATAGCGATTGTTGGGACAGATTTAATTCCATATTTAGGCGCTAATATGGGGGACTGAGCGATGTCAACCATACCGAATTTAACCGCACTTTTTTCAAAATGATTCGCCAATTGTTCAAAAACAGGCTTCATCTTTTTGCAAGGGATACACCATGACGCTGAAAAATAGACAACAACAACGGGTGAGTCTTGCTCTTGCGGGTTATACAATGTGCGTGAGAAACTTTCGCTATCTAACAATAAAATATTAGGCATCTAAACCGCCTTGGCTAGTATTGGAATCCTATTAATTGCTTAAACTGTATCATAGGTAGCAGCATGATTAATGACTTAAAAGGCCATTCAATTCAATCTTATTATGTTGTTCATTATTCTATTTTTTACAGATAAACTGCACATAATACGTTCTATTAAAGTGAGGAAGGCGATGCTACACCAACATTCCAACTCTGAGTTTGAACTCAATCTGGATTCAAGCTGTCGAGAAGAAATTGATACGCTTATTTTAGCGCCTTTTGATTACAGCTTGGTAAGCGCCTATAACAATAATCTCAGTGCATTTCCCTACCGAGTAACTCACTGTGAAAACCTAAAAGTGCTTAATCTTTCTTGTAATCAAATTCAATCGATCCCCGCAGAAATAGCAAAGTTAACGCGGCTCAAAATGTTAGATTTAGGGCACAACCATATTGTTGAAATTTCCGATGAAGTGGGTAACCTGCATCAATTACAATTCCTCTATTTGAGCGATAATGGCATTCACACTTTACCAAATTCATTATCTCAGTTAAAAAATCTGGTTTATTTCAATGCAACGGATAACTTGTTAACGCAGATACCCTCTTGGTTTTCTCAGTTAAAAAATCTTAAGGAACTGCGTCTGTATAATAACCAAATAGAGCGTTTTTCCAGCTCACTTTCTCAATTATCCAATGTGCATGAAATACACTTGATGAATAACTGTATTTCAGAGCTTACGGATAATATTTCGGGCCTATCTTCTCTTCGTATTTTGGATCTAAATCAAAATAAAATTCACACTATCTCCCCTGCAATATCTGCACTTAAGAAATTGCATACTTTAAATTTAAGGTTTAATCAGTTAACTCAACTACCTGAATCAATAGGTGAAATGCTATCTCTCCAATACTTGGATTTACGTGCCAATAAACTTCAAACATTACCCGACAGTTTAATAAATTTAACTGACCTCATTAAACTCGATTTGCGGTGGAATAGCTTTACAGAGGAACCAAGAGTGATTAAAGCGCTAAGAAATAAAGGCTGTACTATTTTTATTTAATGGTGACTTTAAGCGTGCCGTAGTCAAAACGCTACGGCACCACTGAGACTTATTTTTTGAGTTGATTCACGAGCTCATTCACATTACCACCCGCTTGCTCTAACTGCTTAATCACTTCTTTAATTAACCATACATTCATGGTTGCAGTATCACTTGTATCACCTTGATAACCTAGCTCTGCAGCAAGCTTTTTCCGCGCCGTTAAGCTATTATCCAAACCTAATAATGTTAACAAATCAACAATAGACACTTTCCAATTAAGTTTTTGCGGGTAACTTTTTGCCAAGCCTTCTAACACAGCTATGGCATCAATTTTATTATCTGAAATAGCATCATTACTGATATTAATATTGGCTCTAATCGCTTCCGTCATTGCAGCAACAGGGTCTGCACTATTTTCTATTTTGGCATCCGCGGGTTTAAAGACCTTAGTTAAAATCTCTTGGAAAAAGCTCATAAGTCCCTCTCTCATATTGTGCTAAAGGATAATATTCTTCACATAAACTATAGCACCCTACGCTGATAAATCTATTTTTCTACTTATACGCTAATGTGGATATTTTTAGGTAATCAAAGTTGGATGACAGTATTAGCTACAGACTAAATCGCTCACTAGAAGGTTAAAATAAATTAATTATTTTTTATAAAAATTTATAATAACGTTGCTTAATTCTTAGCATTGATTTCTCAACTGATATTTTATCCATAGGATTATCAATGACATAATTGTCTGATATATATTGCATTAACTCTATAAAAATAGACACTGTCATTTCGGTACTTTCCAGCCCACCAACGTAAAACTCAACAGAATTAAAGTCATTTGGATCATCATAATCACCATCCAATGCAAAATCGAATCCTTCACCTTCACCATTACTAATGCCATGAGATGCATCATAAAGAAATTGTCTATATGTTATTTTTTCCCTTTTAATCAATGATTCAACCAAATAATAGAGATCTCCACCCTCATGACTTATTAAATAGTTTTTTGTTTTTTCCAGCCAACTAAGGTCCATAAACTTTTACTCCAAAAACTATTAATTCAGCGTTTATTTCTCACATATCTTTTTAAAATTAGCCAGTATCACTGTGATATCAACTAGCTGTAAAAACCTGTAATGCCAATCATATCGTCAATCTCAGACAATGTCTTTTCTTGCAATAATTCAAAATAAAAATGAGTTTACCTACAAACGGCGCGACTTCATATATACCCACCGTAATATCAAAACCGCCTTTGCCTGCATTGATACCCGTTTGTTTATCCACCGATTGATAATCACTGTGCATCTCGGTTTTATTCACATTCACCGATGCCGTGGTATTCAACCCTGTGCCAATACTGCCCGACAAGCTGCCACCTTTTTGCTTCGAATCGTATTTGTCGGTGGTTTGTTCGGTGTTTTTGAACAAAAAAAGAAAGGGAAATAACACGATAGGCTTGCAATATTTGGATGGGTGATTAAAGAAGAAGTGGTCAAAACCAGACAGTATACAGTGGGTTACGCCCCTAACCGCGGTAAACCCAACCCCAGCCCACAACTCAGCTTAAGCGGTAAGTGACTGAAAGAGATGGAATTTGAGATAGGCAGTCACTATACCCTCACTCGCCAAGCCGGACAGTTGATCATCCGGCTGGCTGAGGGGGATTGAGGCGGCTAAAGAGATCCCAGTGTGGGGCTGGGATCTTTTTATTAAAATTAAATTAATAAATGATTTTGTACATTACCAGTATTAAAAAATTCATACACAACTTGAATAATAAATGAAAAGTCAGTTGTTATTTGATTTTTAGGCCAGTAGTCACCTAATATACAAATTGCTTCTTTAGTACTTTTTTCATCATAGTATGTTCTAACTTCATAATCATCATTGATTATCTCACCTAACATTACTAAATAATTACCTAGCTCAGCCCTTACTTGTAACATTTGTGAGCCGATATCATTATCATGAATATCTAGTGTTAAGGTTCCATATCCACTTTTTAATAATGTAAGTTTTTTTTCAATATCATCCCATATAGGATTTTCACTATTCCCTCCAGTACCGTTTAGTGTCCAGCTCAATGAAAATAACATTATTTTTTCTCCTTTAATGATTTCATACCAGGATTCCAATACAATGTTTTTCCAGTACTTTCCTCATAAACGGTTAGAGATTTCAATCCTGCTTTATCTGCCATTGCTGCAATATCTCCACGACAGTATCCACATACAGGTTCTTTTGTAACTTTCATATTCATATCTCGACCAACTGTAATACCATCTTCGAACGCTTGCTGAATAGTACCAACTTCAGCATGAGCAGAAGCTATATTTCCATTTGGTAAATATTTGCTAGGATTTTTTTCTACTTTCGCTTCTATTCTATCGTTAATTAAAGTTGGTCGACTTTTATCACCTAAAAAATAATCAGGTCTGTTTCCTTGGTTAGTATCTTTAAATATCTTTCCAGTTTCTTTATCTAGTAATTCTGCTTCTACCTTAGGAATGGATGTATGAGTTTTTTTATCTAAAACCTTACTGCTTTCCTGAACTATTGTAGTTTCAGGTGAAATAATACCACCCGTAGGTTTTTCAACCACTTTATTGCCAGCAATTCCACCAAATACTGCTAACGAACCAAGTCCAATATTAATTCCACCGTCAGTATAATTACCTTCAATGACTTGACCAATCCCTGTCCCTGCTTGATATGGCCCGCCTGAAATCAAAGCCAATCGCATTATTTGACTAGCTCTACCCAGACCCGCCAATAAAGCATCCGTACCTATCGCTGCTTGCCATGCATGCTTTTCTTCCGCACTCAGTTGACCTAAGGCTTCATAATAAGCGGAGCGATCATTTTTAAACTCACCAGGATACTTTAAGATAATTTCTATCTGTTTTTTCGCATCGCTTTCGCTCATGCCTCTTAACTGTAGCTGTATCCCAATGGCATCAAGGTACTCGGTTAATTCAAGTTGCCCTTTACTGTCTAATTCTCCCTTACGATAGAGGTCGACTAACTTATCGGTATGAGCATCTTTGTCTGATAAATAAATAATATCTTGAGAGGCTTTCTTTAAGTTTCTTCCAGCCTTTTGATCTTCGAGCGCTTTGTCTCTTGCGTCTCTATCATCAGGACTCAAAAAGTTATTCTCAACC
>NZ_JAMPNZ010000031.1:0-88448 GCF_028479625.1 Providencia sp. PROV197 | reverse complement strand
TTTGCTCTCTTGCCACCTAGCTGCAACACGAACTATTTAGGGTATGGTAGGGGGCGGGAAAATTAATCAAACGATCAAATAAATCTAGCGTTAAAAATCCGGTGGGCAGGTAAAATGCATTGGCGTGCCATATTCAGGATGGGTGATATATAACTCCTGAGCATGTAACTGTAAGCGTGGAGCTAAGGCTTTTGCTTCATCGTGAGCATAGAAACGGTCGCCTAATATTGGGTGGCCTAAAGCTAACATATGGACTCTCAGTTGGTGAGAACGTCCCGTAATGGGTGAAAGCTTCACGCGAGTAGCTTGTTCTTCGCGCGCCAATACTTGGTACTCCGTTTGTGCCGACTTACCTGTTTCAAAGCACACCTTTTGCTTAGGGCGGTTTGGCCAATCACAAATTAGCGGTAAATCAATCAAGCCTTCTTCTTTTTCTAAATGTCCCCAGACACGAGCAATATAGAATTTCTTGGGCTCTCGTTCCCTAAATTGGCGCTTTAGCTCACGCTCAGCCTTTTTGTGTAATGCCACAACCATGACGCCACTGGTCGCCATATCTAAGCGATGTACGGATTCAGCGGCAGGAAAATCACGTTGAATACGGCTCATAATGCTATCGTGGTGCTCAGGTGCTTTTCCAGGTACAGAAAGTAGTTCGCTTGGCTTATTCACCGCAATAATATGGTCATCTTGGTATAGGACATGCAGCCAAGGTTCAAGTGGTGGATTGTAAGGTATCATTCAATTACCCGTTATACTTCAAGTTGTAGGGGTGTTGGTGTCGCTCAGCTACTCGGGGCATATGCTCCCCGAGATATCTTTGCTTGCCGCCTACCTACAACTCGAATTATTTAGGGTAATCCTATTGTTATTACGTAAAAACACGACGTAATGATTTAGCTGACTCGAGTTGTAGATTTTAAATTCACAATCGAACCATAACGTGTTCTATGGTTCGATTGTTATAGCTTACTGATGCGTCACGACAACTAAGCGGATGGCATCGAGGCGCCATGTTGCTTGGTCGATATTGGTGATCAGTTGCTGGCGTTCTTCTTCAATAATATCCAGCTCTTCATCACGGATATTTGGGTTGACCGCTTTTAGCGCTTCTAAACGAGAAAGTTCTAAGGTTAACGCTTTATCAGCGGCATCTTTTGCGCTCTCAATCAGTAATTTCGCTTCTTTTTCCACCATCGGTTCAGACAAACGCAGGACTGAGTGCACTTCGTTTTGCACTGCATTCACCAGTTTGCTCGCCATATGACGGTTAATGGCATTTAATTGGCGGTTAAAACTTTCAAATTCCACTTGAGAAGATAAGTTATTGCCTTTTAAATCAATTAACAAACGTACTGGTGTGGCGGGTAAGAAACGACTGATTTGTAGGTTTTTTGGCGCTTGTGCTTCGACCACGTAAATTAATTCAGTCAATAACGTACCGACAGGTAATGCTTTATTTTTCAGTAAAGAAACTGCGCAGCTGCCAGTATCACTCGATAACACTAAATCTAATCCATTACGGATGATTGGGTGTTCCCAGCTGATAAATTGTGTATCTTCACGGGAAAGGGCTTGTTCCCTATCAAATGTGATGGTGCAACCATCTTGTGGAAGACCTGGGAAATCAGGGACTAGCATATGGTCGGATGGTGTTAAGATGATTAAGTTATCGCTCTTATCTTCCTGATTAATACCAACAATATCAAACAAGTTTAGTGCGAAGTTAACCAGCTCAGTGTCGTTATCGCCTTCACCAATCTCTTCTGCTAGCTGGTTGCCTGCGTCTCCGCCGTTTGAATGCATCTCCAGCAAACGGTCACGGCCTTGTTCTAATTGCAGTTTTAAGCTGTCGTGTTCATCGCGGCATGTTTTGATGAACTCATCAAACCCTTCGGTGACAGTTGGTTCAGCCATAAATTGCAGCAGTGGTTGGTAGTATTTATCGTAAATGGCGCGACCTGTCGGGCAGGTGTGCTCAAAAGCATCTAAGCCTTCGTGGTACCAGCGGATTAGCACTGCTTGTGCGGTATTTTCTAAGAAAGGCACATGAATGCTGATGTCTCGACTTTGACCAATACGGTCTAAACGACCAATACGCTGCTCTAGCAAATCAGGGTTAAATGGTAGATCGAACATCACTAATTGGTTAGCAAACTGGAAGTTACGGCCTTCTGAACCAATTTCAGAGCACAGTAATACCTGCGCCCCTTCTTCTTGGGAAGCAAAGTAGGCTGCAGCACGGTCGCGCTCCAACAGTGATAGCCCTTCATGGAAGACGGCGGCACGGATTGCTTCACGTTCACGTAATACTTGTTCTAATTGCAGTGCAGTTGCCGCTTTTGCGCAGATAACCAGGACTTTCTCATTGCGATTCGCGGTTAAAAAGCCCATCAACCATTCAACGCGTGGATCGAAGTTCCACCATGTCGCATTTTCCCCTTCAAACTCTTGGTAAATTTGCTCAGGGTATAGCATCTCTTTCGCGCGGGTTTCCGTGTCTTTTTTGGTGCCCATAATACCTGCGACTTTAATTGCAGTCTGGTATTGGGTCGGTAATGGCATTTTTAACGAATGTAGCTCACGACGAGGGAAGCCTTTAACACCATTACGGGTATTTCTGAATAACAGACGGCTCGTGCCATGCCTGTCCATTAACATGTTAATCAGTTCTTGGCGTGCTGCAGTGCCATCTTCCGTTTCAAGATTAGCGGCTTTCAGTAATGGCTCAATATCTTGCTCTTTGATCAAATCATTGAGTAAGTTTTGTTGATCATTAGTCAGTTTATCGCCAGATAACAATAATGAAACGGCATCAGCCACAGGGCGGTAGTTCTCCTGCTCTGCAACAAATTCCGCATATTCATGGAAACGACTTGGGTCGAGAAGGCGCAAACGAGCAAAGTGACTTTCTTGGCCAAGCTGTTCAGGTGTTGCGGTTAACAGAAGGACTGATGAAATATTTTCTGCTAATGTTTCAATGACTTGGTATTCACGACTTGGCGCTGCTTCACTCCATTGTAAATGGTGGGCTTCATCGACAACCATCATATCCCAGCCCGCTTCAACTAGTTGGTCGAAACGCTGCTTATTGCGACGGACAAAATCCAGTGAACACAGGACTAATTGCTCGGTTTCAAATGGGTTATCGCTATCGTGTTGTGCTTCGCTATAACGGCTATCATCAAACAGCGAGAAACGCAGGTTAAAACGGCGGAGCATTTCCACTAGCCATTGGTGCTGTAAGCTATCTGGAACAATGATAAGGACGCGCTCAGCACGGCCTGCAATGAGTTGCTGGTGGATGATCATCCCAGCTTCAATGGTTTTTCCTAAACCGACTTCATCTGCGAGTAAAACACGTGGGTGATGGCGTTTGCCAACTTCGTTGGCAATGTGTAATTGGTGTGGAATTAAACTGGCGCGTATGCCACGTAGGCCTGTGGCTTGATGTTTAACCTGTTCGCTTTGAAATTTACGCGCGCGAAAGCGCAGTGCAAAGCGATCCATTCGGTCAATCTGTCCTGCAAATAAACGGTCTTGTGGTTTATTAAAGGTCAATTTACTATCGAGAAACACTTCTCTGAGGCTTACATCAGTTTCTTGCGTGTCTAAACGCGTACCAATGTAAGTTAATAATCCTTTATCTTCTTCAATGCTTTCAACTTGAAGTTGCCAGCCATCGTGGCTGGTGATGGTATCACCTTCATTAAACATCACCCGGGTAATGGGCGCATCACTGCGTGAGTATAGGCGGTTTTCACCACTTGCAGGGAAAAGTAACGTTACCATGCGGGTATCAATAGCCACAACGGCGCCTAATCCAAGTTCGCTTTCTGTATCGCTGATCCAGCGTTGACCAAGAGTAAATGGCATAGATTTAACTTAATTCCATAAATTTGTGAGTTATTCTTAGATTTTTTAAGACAATTTTTATCAGAGTCTTCGCCCAGTGTTGGTGCAACTCATTATCTGTTGCACAAGGAAGAATTCGATTTTTGTAAAAACAGTCATTACCTGATGATTAATTATACACATTAATAAATTCAAATTGCAGTGGCTCCCATCATTGCTTGTTCTTCTTAGCGAAAATCGCGTTAAAGATAAGGTAAGAAATGCTGATTGAATTATAACGAGTATTGCTGATTATCGCGCATTATTTGTGCAGTCTAGCTGTGCGGATATCAAAGGGGCGTTATATTAATTCAACCGAGGCTTATCGTCACCTGTTAAAAAAGCATCAGTGGAATAATAAATTTTAAAACAACAGGGTGATTTGGCCTGTTAATAGGGTATCAAAGTCATCCTGTAGAAAAGGTAAAATTGCATCGGCTATTGGCTTGATTTGCTTGGAAATATAGTGTTCATAATCTGGCCTTGCTGTCACGATTTCGAGGGGTTCAGGCCCAGCCTGTGTGATGATATAGCTTATCCAGCCCCCATTTTGGTACTGTAATGGGCGTTGCAATTTTACATTATAGTCATCTGCGGCACGTGCAGCGCGGACATGAGGTGGAACATTACGTTGATAATCAGTGAGTTTTCGACGCAAGCGCTTACGATAGATTAAGCGGTCGTCAAATTTACCCTCACGAATATTTTGAATATATTCACGAATATATTCACGATACGCTTGCCGATGAAAAATTCGGGTGTAGAGCTCTTTTTGAAAAATTTGTGCTAGCGGAGTCCAATCTGAACGGATCGTTTCTAGCCCTTTGAATATCATTTTATCTTGGCTTAAACCCGCATAACGTTTTTTACTGCCCATTTCCGCACCACGCACGGTTGGCATGAGAAAACGGCGGTAATGCGTTTCGTACTCAAGTTCAAGAACGCCTTCGAGCTGCCATTCATCTTTTAAGTGCTGTTTCCACCAAGTATTAACGTAATCACGCAGTGCATAGCCAATTTTTTGCGCTTGTTCCTCGCTGTGTTGATCGCGTAGCCAGACGAATGTGGAGTCCGTATCCCCATAAATGACTTGGTAACCTTGGGATTCAATCAATCGCTTAGTTGTACGCATGATTTCATGGCCGCGCATCGTAATCGAAGCGGTTAATCGCGGGTCAAAAAAACGACAACCTTCTGCGCCAAGCACTCCTGCAAAGGCATTCATAATGATTTTTAGGGCTTGAGAAAGTGGTGCGTTATGTTCTTTCTTGGCTTTATCGCGCTCTTGCCAAATATGGCTAACAATATCAGGTAAACAATGGGTTGTACGCGAAAACCATGCTTGGCGAAAACCTTGAACAGAATGTTGTGGGTCAGGGTGAGCAAGCCCTTCAATCATGCCCGCAGGGTCAATTAAAAAGGTGCGAATAATTGAGGGGTATAGGCTTTTGTAGTCTAGCACTAACACGGAGTCATACAACCCTGGTTGTGAGTCCATTACAAATCCCCCTGGATTTAACTGCATTTTGTGCTCAGTCAAATTTGGCGCAACGAAGCCAAGGCGATGTAAGCGTGGAATATAAAGATGGGAGAATGCAGCAACAGAACCCCCCATTTTATCTGGCACTAAACCTGTAACGGATGAACGCTCTTGTAAGAAAGCCATTAGGTCGGTTTTTTCGAAAATGCGGTGGACTAGAATACAGTCTTGAATGTTGTAGTGCGCTAAAGAGGGTTTATCGTGAGCAAAGCGACGGTTGATTTCGTCCATCCGATCGTAGGGGGTATCAATCGCTTTACCTTCTCCTAAAAGTTCTTGTGCGACGAATTCCAAACTAAATGAAGCAAAATGCCATGTCGCATTTTTAAGTGCATCGATGCCGTCGATAATTAGCCGCCCTTGAGCTGAGGCGAAGAAAACACCTTGTTTGAAGCCATGTTCCCGCCACTCAAGTTTTGTTCCTTGCCGGCCAAATAACAACGGAATGCCGTAGCGTTCTGCGTGTTTTTGCAAAACCTGTAAGTCGAACTGGATTAAATTCCAACCGATTATGGCATCAGGGTCATATTGTTGTAGCCACTCATTGAGTTTATCGAGCAATTGAGGTCGGCTATTTACATACACAAGGCGGTGATCTGAATTTAATGCAGGGCCTTGCTCAGGGCCTAGCATAAACACCACATTATCATCACAGCCAGATAGCCCGATGGAATACAGCTCGCCATGTTGACTGGTTTCGATATCAAGAGAAACGGCTTTAATGTTCGGGCGATAACCTTCACAAGGTTTGAGCTGGTATTCACCACGGGAATTACGGGAAAACCACACAGGCGCTGTAATGAAACGCTCCATTAAATAGCGTTCACAAGGGCGAATATCCGTTTCAAATAGCTCAACACCTAATTCTTTACAGCTTTTTTCGATATTTTGTAATTGGCGATATTGATGACAATAGATGGCGTAGACTTTTTCCCTTTTAAAGTCAGAGAGTTCGAGTAATCGGTAGCTGACATTTAGTTGCTCATCTAAAAGATGCTGAACAATCGGCAGTTTTGAGGCGGATAAAAAGCCAATTGCTTTTTGATTAGGAATGGTGACTTTTTGTGGGTGTGTGTCTGTAAGAAGCCAATACGTGACCTCGACGCCGTGGCGGGTGTCTTTCCAGTGCCGGCTCAAGATAAAGCCTTGTTGTGCAGGGGTCATTGGTTGGGGCATTGGGCAACTCGGTTTGCTAGTATCCCCAATAATATACGACAATGGTGTGAATTTATACAGTATTAATTGGTATTGGTGACACGAAGAAGCGCAGAGGCTGCGCTTTGCCCTTGCAATAAAACCTGTGTATCGCCGTCATAGGCAATTTCACCCGCAGCTACCACTAAGGTTCTTGGTGCGATTTGCAGGGCATCGTCCACATTATGAGATACCATTAATAGTGTGATGGATTTTTCCATACAGACTGTTTTTAACAACGTAAGCATTTCATGGCGAAGCGCAGGGTCGAGGGCTGAAAAAGGTTCATCAAGTAATAAGATCGGTTGATTGCGAACCAAGCAGCGAGCCAGTGCAGCACGTTGGCGCTGTCCTCCTGAAAGCTGTGCGGGCAAGCGGTCTAAGTACTCAGTTAGGCTGACATGGGCTGCAATTTGTTCGACGACCTGCATTTGCTTTGTGCTTAAACACAGGCTTGGCTGCAAACCGAGGCCGATATTTTGCCGTATCGTTAAGTGTGCGAATAAATTGTTTTCTTGAAATAGCATGGAAACAGGGCGTTGTGCTGGCGGGGTAAAGGTATGATCTTGCCCATTAAGTTCTATCGTGCCTGTTTTGGGAAACTGAAAACCGCTGATTAAGCTTAGTAACGTACTTTTTCCCGCCCCACTTGGCCCCATAATCGCGACACATTCCCCTGATGTTACTGAAAAATCAAATGACATCGTTAAGTTATCATATTGGTAGTCTAAATTTGTCAGTTTAATCATGGTGTTTTCCTGAAATACGTTCGAGCAGGCTAAATAAACAAAAACACAGTAATAACAGTAGCATCGCTGTTACTGCACCATCGTTGGTGCGATACGCCCCAATTTGTTGGTACAAATAATAGGGAAGTGTGCGGAAATTTTCATTGCCAAACAGGGCGACGATGCCAAAATCCCCCACCGAAATCACACAGGCGAATGCGAGTGCTTGGGCAATAGGTTTGCGTAACGCTTTGAGTTCGATAATTTTAAAACGGTTAAACCCTGTTATTGCCAAGGATTGGCATAAAGGATTATATCGCTCCGCGGTGTCTCTCATTGGGTTTTCTAGGACTTTTAAGGCATACGGGATAGCCAACAAGGCATTGGTCATGATCACTAAGGGATAGGGTGACTCGGGTAGTCCAATGGTTTCATTGAAAAAGATAAAAAATCCCGTTGCAAGTACAATCCCAGGCATGGCTAAAATAATTAAACCACTTAATTCAATCGCTTGTCCAAGTCGCATTGCGTGGCGCAAACGCAGCTCACGGCTACTCCAAAGCAACATCAAAGTGAGAATCACACAGACTACACCTGCGCATAGTGCAATAAAAAGGGATGTTCCTGTGGCTTGCCATAATGCAGGTTGCTGTAAAACAGAGAATAACTGCCCGTTTAAACCATCAAAAAACACTGCAAGCAGCGGGGGAAGTAGCAATAGCATCGCCGTCACAATTAATAAACAGTCACGAATACGGCGAAAAAGGGTATCTGCGGGGTCTACCCACCGCGTTTGTTGGCTAAAACCAACAGAAAATAAGTTATTGATTTTTTGGCAGATAAACATCAATCCAATACAGAAAAACAATTGGATGAGCGCCAAAATTGTGGCTCTACCAAGGTCAAAATCATAATTAAGCGCTTGATAGATTGCGAGCTCAATCGTTGTTGCCGCAGGGCCACCACCTAAAGCGAGTACGGTGGCAAAACTGGCAAAGCACAACATAAAGATCAGTGCGGCAGTTGGTAGAATTTGCCTACGTAAATAAGGCCATTCTAAGATCTTAAACTGCTGCCACTCATTAAAACCTAATTGTGCGGTCAATTGCCGTTGTTCAATGGCGATGTTTTCTAAAGATTGCAGCAACATCCTTGTGGCGAGCGGCATATTAAAGAAAATATGCGCAAGTAAAATTCCCTTTAAGCCGTACGGGGAAAAGTGATATTCCACGCCTAGCCAGTGGCAAACTTTTGCCAGCCAACCTGTTTGTCCATATACCGATAAAATACCAAAAACAGCGACTAAAACGGGGAGGACAAGTGTCATCGCACAGAGGCGTATAAATAATGACCGCCCCCAAAAACGGCGGCGGTAAAGCGCTCTCGCAAGGAAAATGGCGGGAAGCACAGAAAAAACAGCCGATAAAAATGCCTGCCAAAAGGTAAAGCCAATGACATGCCATAGATAACTATCGCTGATGATGTCATCAATGGCTATTTCAGGCGCAAAAAACCAGAGCGCCCCAAAGCTGAGGAGCGCTATCGCAATTAATAAACCAGAAGCGAGAACTCCTGGCAATAAAGACAGATTAATTAACGACTGACGGCGGTTTGCCATAAACGTGTCCAATTTTGACGTTCTTTAGCCACTTCTTGTGAACTAAATTGTAAGGCTTTTTCTGGTAGAGGAAGTTGGTTGTAAACGTCTGGGAGAGGGATATCAATGACAGGGTACATCCAGTTAGTGGTCGGTAAGGTATTTTGGAAATCAGGTGTTAAAACAAATTGCAAGAATTGCTTAGCAAGTTCAGGCTGTGGGCTGTTTTTTAACCTTGCAGCAACTTCCACTTGCATGTAATGGCCTTCATTAAATAATGCCGCGGCATAATTATCTTTTTTATCATTTAGCATCTGGTAGCCTGGCGATGAGGTATAACTCAGAACAAAATCCCCTTCACCTTTTAAGAATAAACCGTATGCTTCGCTCCAACCTTTGGTGACCGTTAGGGTTTTTCCTGCCATTTTTTTCCATGCATCAGCGGATTTTTCACCATATAGTTTTTCAATCCATAACATCAGCCCAAGTCCTGGTGTACTGGTGCGTGGGTCTTGGTAGATGATTTTCCAGTTATTTTTGCTGCTTAATAGCGCATCCATGCTTGCGGGAGGTTGCTGGATTTTATTCTTGTCATAAATGAATGCAAAATATCCATAGTCATAAGGAATGAAAACAGAGCTATCCCATGCAATGGGTAATTTTAGTGCGGTTGTGTCAATTTCAGCAGGGGCAAAAAGGCCTGTTTTCTCAGCTGAATCTAATAGGTTGTTATCTAGGCCTAAAATAACATCAGCTTTACTTTTCTTGCCTTCCATTCTCAAACGGTTTAACAGGGCAACACCATCACCTAACGCAACAACTTTTAATTCACAGTCACACTGAGCTTCAAAATTCTTTTTAATTTGCGGGCCTGGTCCCCACTCTGCAGCAAAGGAGTCATAGGTATAGACAGTTAGGGTTGGTTTCTCTGCCCATGCGAATTGACTCAAACTGAGTGCACTGAGGGTAAAAATCGATGCTATAATTTTGTTTTTAAACATGCTTTTTCCTGCGCTAAAAAGAGAGTGACACAGGATTTGAGAGTGAACCGATGCAGGTTTGCAGGCGGTGGCTCAAATCCCTACGCCGGTATTAACCGGATCAGGTTCTACGGGTTATTTCTCAGCCAAAATAATTTTGGCACCCCGTTGAGGCACTCACTATTGTAGAGACTTCGGACATATCTGCAAACTGTATTGATATAGGTTTACCAGTTAGGGTATGTGTGAAACAATTAGGTATCTTTCAAATTTGGTTATTGGGGTAGTCGAGTGATTGATGATGATGGCTACCGCCCGAATGTAGGAATTGTAATTTGTAATCGGCAAGGGCAGGTTCTATGGGCTCGCCGCTATGGTCAGCACTCATGGCAGTTTCCTCAAGGGGGCATCAACCCAGGGGAATCACCTGAGCAAGCGATGTATCGTGAGTTATACGAAGAAGTTGGGCTACAGCGTAAGGATGTCAGGTTACTGGCATCTACCCGTAATTGGTTACGTTACAAATTACCCAAGCGTTTGGTGCGTTGGGATACAAAACCAGTTTGTATTGGGCAAAAACAGCGTTGGTTTTTACTCCAACTGCAATGTAATGATGCCGATATAAACGTGCAGCGCAGTAAATCGCCAGAATTTGATGGCTGGCGATGGGTCAGTTATTGGTATCCTGTCAGGCAGGTGGTTTCTTTTAAACGGGAAGTTTATCGCCGTGTAATGAAAGAATTCGCTCCAGTTGTTATGCCTTTACAGGAACAAAAATTACCACAACGACCCGCTTTTAATAACCGTAGGCGCGGAGCAAAGTAAGCCTATGTTGATGCGTTTACGTGAAATTGTCGAAAAAGTTGCGATGGCGACAAGTTTGACTGATGCGCTAGAAGTGTTGGTGGATGAAACCTGCAAAGCAATGCGAACCGATGTGTGTTCGATTTACTTGGCTGATCACCCCCGCCAATGCTATTACTTAATGGCAACCCGCGGGTTAAAAAAACCTAGCGGGATTGCTATTCGCCTTGGCTTTGATGAAGGTGTTGTTGGCGCTGTTGGGCGTCAATCTGAAATGCTAAACCTCGCTGATGCTCGTGAACACCCTCAATATAAATACCTTCCTCAATTAAAAGAAGAGCAGCTTAAAGCCTTTCTGGGTGTCCCTATTGTTTATCGACGTCAATTATTAGGCGTGCTTGTCGTTCAGCAAAGAGAAAAACGACTGTTTAATGAGACAGAAGAGTCTTTCATGGTGACGTTGTCGATGCAGCTTGCCGTGATTTTATCACAAGCACAAGCCAAAGGGATTTTTGGGCAGTATCGACAAAATAGAATTAAAGCTATTCCTGTTTCTCAGGGAATATCAATGGCCTATGGTTGGCAAGACAATTCACAGCCCTCTTTTGATAGCATCAGCCAAACCAGCGCCATTGATATCGATAGTGAAAAGCAACGTTTAATCGCCGCCTTAGAAAGTGCAACGGCAGAATGCCGGAGGATCAGCAAACGCTTTATGGCGAGTTCTGCAAAAGAAAGCGCAGCAATTTTTGACCTTTATAATCATTTGCTTAGTGATCCTCAGCTTAAAAAACATCTATTTACAGCCATTGATGGCGGAGCCGCTGCTGAATGGGCGGTGAAAACGGTTATTGAAAACTATGTTGAGCAATTCTCTCGTTTACGTGATCTCTATTTAAGAGAAAGGGGCGCAGATCTCAAGGCGTTAGGTCAGCGTTTATTATTTCATCTTGATGATTCGTTAACGGCGAATGAACAGTGGCCCGATCGCTTTATTTTAGTGGCTGATGAACTCAGTGCCAGTGTGCTTGCTGAGTTGCCGATGGAGCAGCTCGCGGGTGTTATTGTCCGTGATGGCGCAACGCACTCGCATTCAGCAATTTTAATCCGAGCAATGGGTATTCCCGCCATAATGGGAGCGGATATTGAACCGTCTCTACTACATAATCGCCATTTGATTTTAGATGGTTACCGTGGTGAGGTTTTCATTGAGCCCGAAAACCTAATTATTCAGGAATATCAGCAGATTATTGAAGAAGAGAATGTGATTAGTCGTTTGGCTGAGGGAACTTTAGAGCAAGATGCAACCTTAATAGGTGGTGAACAAATACAGATCCACCTAAACGCAGGGTTAAGTCCGCGCTATGAGCAGCAAATTAATACAGGAGTTGATGGTGTTGGGCTATACCGTACAGAATTACCGTTTATGCTGCACAATGGTTTTCCTTCAGAAGATGAACAAAAACAGCTATATAAAGAAGTTTTACAGTTATTTCCAACAAAGCCTGTCGTGCTACGTACCCTTGATATTGGGGCAGATAAGCAGCTTCCTTATATGCCTATTAGTGAAGAAAATCCAAGTCTAGGTTGGCGAGGGATCCGCATAATGCTTGATCAGCCTGAGATTTTTTTAATTCAATTAAGGGCGATGCTACGGGCTAATGCATTATCTGGAAATTTACGCATTCTGTTGCCTATGGTGACCAGTATTAATGAAATAGATGAAGCTATTTCATTAATAAAAAGAGCGAAAGGAGAGGTCAGCCAATTGCTTGGACAGCCAGTAAAAATGCCACAAATTGGTGTAATGCTTGAAGTACCTTCGTTGTTATTTTTGTTGCCAGAGATAAAAAAACGCGTAGATTTTATTTCTATTGGTACCAATGACTTTACACAATATTTACTTGCTGTTGACCGCAATAATACACATGTTGCTGCGCTATATGATAATCTTCATCCTGCTGTTATTCGCTTTCTGGCGAAGGTCAGTGAAGAGTGTCAGCGTTTGGCGCTTCCTGTCAGTGTGTGTGGTGAGATGGCAGGCCAGCCACTCAGTGCTATGATATTAATTGCCCTTGGTTACCGCTCTTTAAGTATGAGTGGGCGAAGTGTTCCGAGGATGAAGTACCTTATTCGTCAACTTGATCCTGAGCTAATGACTGATTTGGTAGATAAATTATTAATGGCAGAAACATGTGAAAATGTTCGAAAAGAAGCGAGCCACTTTATGGAAATTCATCGCTTAGGTGGGTTTGTTCGTGGTGGAATTTAGCTTCCTTATTTTTGCGTGTTTGCGGTTAAATTATTATATTCGAGTATAAGTTACCATACCTTTTGTTGTATGCTTTTGCGCGCATTCAAATGCGTTGACGTGTATTGGATATTTTATAGCCAGCCAACTATTGGCTTAATCATTAAAAGTGGGGAACGATGAGTAACAGCTACTTAGCATTTCCGGAAATTGATCCTGTTATGTTCTCAATTGGGCCAGTATCGTTGCACTGGTATGGTTTTATGTACCTTGTTGGTTTTGTTTTCGCATTATGGTTAGCAGGGCGCCGTGCTGCAAAACCAAATAGCGGCTGGACTAAAAACGAAGTTGAAAACCTACTATATATTGGTTTTGTGGGCGTATTTGTTGGTGGTCGTCTTGGCTACGTATTTTTCTATAACCTCCCTGTTTTCCTTGATGATCCGCTTTATCTCTTTAAGGTTTGGGATGGCGGGATGTCCTTTCATGGCGGCTTAATTGGGGTGATTTGTGCCATGATGTGGTTTGCACATCGTACTCGTCGCCGTTTTCTTCAAGTTTCTGACTTTGTTGCTCCGTTAATCCCGTTTGGTTTAGGAATGGGGCGTATCGGTAACTTTATTAATGGTGAATTATGGGGACGTGTAACCCTTGATACGCCTTGGGCTTTCCTATTCCCGCATTCACGCAGCGAAGATATTCAATTGGCTGCGCAGGACCCTTCTTTATTACCGATTTTAGAGCAATATGGTGTATTACCAAGGCACCCTTCACAGCTGTATGAAATGTTCTTAGAGGGTATTGTCTTATTCCTTATCCTGAATTTATTTGTTCGTAAACCAAGGCCAATGGGGAGCGTTTCAGGGTTATTTTTAATTGGTTATGGTGCGTTTAGGATTATTGTTGAATTCTTCAGGCAACCAGATGCCCAGCTTGGGTTATTTAGCGGTATTAGTATGGGGCAAATTTTATCTATCCCAATGATAATTATTGGAATTTTAATGATTGTATGGGCATATAAATATGGTCAAAATGTCCCTGCGCATAAACCAGAAAAAGAGCCTAAAGGTAGTTAAATCACCTTGTTGTTGAGGCTAGCTTAGTATTTTAAATACAATAATTTAATTGAAAATAAGGTATTTAGTTCTAAGCTTGCCAGTTAAGTTATTTCGAATAAGAGAGCCACTATGAAGCCGTATTTAGAGTTATGCCAACGTATTATTGATGAAGGGCAATGGGTTGAAAACAAACGCACGGGCGTTCGTTGTTTAACTGTAATTAATGCCGATCTTGAATATGATGTTGGTAATAATCAGTTCCCTTTGATTACGACTCGTAAAAGCTTTTATAAAGCGGCGATTGCTGAGCTACTGGGTTATTTGCGTGGTTATGATAACGCAGCACAATTTCGTGAAATTGGTTGCAACACATGGAATGCAAATGCGAATGAAAACCAAGCTTGGCTGAATAATCCTCATCGAAAGGGGGAGGATGATATGGGCCGTGTTTATGGTGTTCAAGGTCGCTCATGGCAACGCCCAGATGGCACCCATCTTGATCAACTTCAAAAAGTGGTTAATAACTTAAAAAATGGCATTGATGACCGTGCGGAAATCATCACTTTCTATAACCCAGGTGAATTTGAAATGGGGTGCCTACGTCCTTGTATGCACACTCATACATTTTCGCTGTTAGGCGATACGCTGCATCTAACATCATATCAGCGTAGCTGTGATGTCCCGCTCGGCTTGAATTTCAATCAAGTACAATGCTTTGTTTTACTTGCATTAATGGCACGGATTACGGGTCATAAAGCAGGTAAGGCCTATCATAAAATTGTAAATGCACATATTTATGAAAATCAGTTACCGTTGATGAGAGATGTGCAATTAAAGCGTGAACCATTTCCTTCTCCTTCATTAACAATTAACCCAAAAATTAAAACGTTAGAAGATATTGAAACATGGGTAACAACAGATGACTTCACACTTGATGGGTATCAGTGTCATGAAGCTATCAAGTATCCATTTACTGTTTAATTATTCTCTTTCATAACTATGGTGGCTTGAGATGATGAGCCACCACCTGCCCTATTCTTGAATACATATTTCTCCTCCTTGAGTTGCTTACACTTTACTGGTGTATTTTATTTTGTTTTTCCTTGAGTAAAAAAACTCCACTTTTTTGGATGCTATCTATGATTTTGCGAAGCGTTTCGCAAATTGATTTAAACTCAAGTCAAAAGCATTCATTTTTTTGGGAAGAACTATGTAAACAGAAAAACATTTACTCGTTATGTCCGCTTTTTTTAGCGAGATTCCTTCTCTATATGCATGGAGGGGGTTTATGAAAATCAAACTGGATCAAACTCAGCTAGGTTTTACATTAATAGAGATATTAGTTGTGCTATTTATTTGTTCTTTGACTGCTTTTTCGGGGCTGCATTCTTGGCAACAACACATTGAGCAACAACGGCTCATTGATACTGCGAGGCAACTGACTGAGTTTATTTATCAGCATGTAAAAGAAGGAATTTACATGAATCGACAGCAAACTCTTTTTGTAAGATCAGGAAAAGCTGACTGGTGTATGTCCATCAAAGATTCAAACACACATCAAGAGGTAGGGAATATTACATCTGATAAATTTCAGGGAATTGAACTGGCTAGCTCAACTCGTACTTCAGTCGAGTTATATGGGAAGCAAGGCACCAGCCGCGCATTTAGTTTTCAGTTAAAGAATAAAGATAAGGTTATTTCTATTTATATGTCTGCTTTAGGGAGAGTTAGAGCCTGTTCACACTTTGGTATGGCAGGGATACCTAAATGTTGACGCTGGTAAATTGCTTAAATAAGACAAGGCAAAAAGGATTCACATTAATTGAAATGTTGGTTGCAATGGTAATAAGTAGCCTTATTTGTCTCGCTGTTATGAATAGTATCCCTTCAATCTTTAAGCAAACTTACCGCGCTTATTTTCAATATCAAATAAATAGGGACGTCAGGCAGGTTTTACTGAATATGGAAAAGGACTTTAGGCGCATTGGTTATTGCCGCAATTCTAGTTGTCTGGGAGAACCAATAATGATTAGCGCTAAATCGTTAAGTGAGGGAAAAAATACGTGTATCATTTTTGCCTATGACCAAGACTTATCAGGTGAATGGGCGGCTGTTAAGTCAAAAAAAAGAGAGACAGACTATTTTGGCTATCGGCTAAATAATGGAAAGTTAGAGTCAAACCGAAATGTTAGGGATTGTAGCGGAACAAGTTGGCAGTCATTATTAGATGCAAAATTGGTTACAGTAAAAAAATTAGCTTTTAATTGGATTGAAGGTACTCAACTACTTGAAGTTATTATGAGTGTTGAAACAAGGTTATTAGCTGGACAGCTTTTTGATTACAGAATCTCAGTAAAGCTTAGGAATTTATAATGGCAAAAATGGACAGCCAAAGAGGTAATATTGCTTTAGTGATGACAGTTATTTTAATGACTATGAGTTTGTTATTAATGAGTTCTCTTCATTTTTTTCAAAGTCGAGCTTTAGATGAGTGGCACAAAGAAACTAAATATTATCACACGTTTAACCGAGCGGAATCCGCGTTAGCGTGGGGTTTAACGCTACCTTGGGAAATAAATACAAAGAAAAAATGGGTTTGTCAGCAAAACGTAACACAAAATTGGAAAAGCTGCTTAAAGCCTTATGGCCGCTCAACTTCTATTTTATCAGGTCAAAGTTCTTATAAAGATGGTTTAGATATTAAAGTGTACCAATGGGTTGAATGGGATCCTCTGAAGCAGAGAGTTACTCCCCGTAAGAATGGCTGGTTAGATTACTGTCCTGTTCAACAAAAAGGATTTTGTTTGTGAAAATACAACAACCAGGGTTTGCATTAATAGAATCAATGATAGCTATGGTGGTTTTTGCTATCCTGCTTATCGCTTTGCTAAACTATACACAATATATCGTATTGAATTTTAATCAATTATATAAGAGTTCAATGGCTGTCAGGGAATTGCATAGTGCATTAGAAAAACAACGAATACTGGTCGATGAAATTTCGAAGACGGAAAGGTCTTTCATTGATACAGATTTACGATACTCTGTTGGAAAGATTGAGCAAAGTTACCGCTACCCAGCGGAGTTTTGCACTGAGTTGATGGTTTCATTACTTATTCCTAGGCAGCGGCTTTCGCTTAGCCGTTGGTATTGCTCAATAGGAGAGCGTCATGTTTCAAGTCTATCATTCTAACCAATTAGATTTGTTAAAAGAGCTCATTGCTCATTTAATGAAAAATGAGCCTTTATCTCATCCCTTTGAACAAGAAATCATCTTAGTGCAAAGCCCTGGAATGTCTCAGTGGTTACAGATTGAACTCGCAAAGCAATTCGGGATTGCCGCAAATATTAACTACCCGTTACCAGCGACGTTTATATGGGACATGTTCAGGCGTGTGTTGCCTGAGATACCGAAAGAAAGTGCGTATACCAAACAAGCAATGACATGGAAATTGATGACAATTTTACCCAAGGTTATTGATGATGAAGAATTTGAACCATTAAGACATTATCTACAACATGATACCGATAAACGAAAACTTCATCAGCTTGCGGGAAGGGTTGCAGACCTATTTGACCAATATCTAGTCTATCGGCCACAATGGATTGAAAAATGGCAACAAAATGAGCTAATAGAAGGGCTTAGTACTAATCAGCTATGGCAGAAAAGGTTGTGGCTATGTCTTGTTGAATACTCAAATGAATTAAATCAATCACCTTGGCATCGAGCTAACTTATACGAAAATTTTATTGATAAGCTGAGAAGTACACCTTCTTTAGGGAAAATGCTTCCTAAGCGTATTTTTATTTGCGGAATTTCATCACTCCCACCTGTTTATCTTCAAGCGTTGAATGCCATTGCGGAGCATACCGACATCCATTTAATGTTTACAAACCCTTGCCGTTATTATTGGGGGGATATTCAGAGCGCTTCTTTTTTAGCAAAATTACAACAAAGAAAATTACGTCATTATCTTGATAAACATGAGATATCGCGTTTTAAAATTGAAGAGCATGTACCTCATCTATTTAATGATGAGGGGGAGCAGGATATTGCGAATCCGCTACTGGCCTCGTGGGGGAAGCTTGGTCGAGATAATTTATATTTTATTTCTCAAATTGATACAGCAAATGAAATTTCTGCTTATGTTGATACAAATAGAGCGAGCCTGCTAGAAAATATTCAGCAAGATATTTTAGATCTTGAGGATCACGCACAACTTGGTACGACAATAGAAAACTATAAAACAAGTCAAGGAAAAGGGCTAATACATAAAGGGGATAATTCTATTTCGTTCCATTTGTGTCATAGCGCCCAACGTGAAGTTGAGGTGTTGCAAGATCATCTGCTGTCTATTTTTGAAGAAGACCCATCATTAACGCCAAGAGATGTCATTGTTATGGTGGCAGATATAGACAGTTACGCACCGTATATTCAAGCTGTTTTTGGTAATACAACATCTTCACACTATATCCCTTTTTCTATTTCTGACAGGAAAGCATTACAAGCTCACCCAATTTTGCAGGCGTTTATCACATTGTTAGATTTGCCACAAAGTCGGTTTTCTACGGAACAAGTACTTAGTTTACTTGAGGTTAAGGCTTTTTCTCAGCGTTTTGGGATTGATGAAAGTGAATTAAGTTTGCTACGACGTTGGGTGAACGAGTCAGGGATCCGCTGGGGGCTTGACGACGATAATGTACGTTCATTTGCTTTACCCGTTATAGGGCAAAATACGTGGCAATTTGGTTTAAGTCGAATGCTATTGGGGTATGCCATGGATAGTCGAAATGGCCCATGGAATGGTATTTTGCCTTACGATGAGTGTAGTGGGTTAGCTGCTCAACTAGCAGGGAAATTGGCTTTATTAATTAATACATTAAGAGAATGGCGTGCCATATTAGCGTTAGAAAAAACGCTTAATGAATGGAAAGAGCTTTGTCAGCAACTTATTGATAGTTGTTTTATAGTTGATAGTGAAACTGAGCTCGTCTTAGCCCTTTTAACCAGCCAATGGCATCAAATTATTGAAAATGCGATGGTGTCAGGTTATGAAGAATCAATTTCACTTCGTTTGATTAGGGACGAGCTTTCAGTACGCTTTGATGATGAAAAAATTAGTCAGCGCTTCTTAGCAGGAGCCGTTAACTTTTGTACATTGATGCCAATGCGTTCTGTTCCATTTAAAGTCGTGTGTTTGCTGGGGATGAACGATGGAGCCTATCCACGAAGTATTCCACCATTGGGTTTTGATTTAATGGCAGAGAAGCCTGCAAGAGGGGATAGAAAGCGTCGGGATGATGACCGTTACCTCTTTTTAGAAGCGCTAAATTCAGCAAGTAACCAGCTGTATATTAGCTATATCGGGCTTTCAATTCGAGATAATCAACCATGCAATCCATCTGTCTTAGTGACGGAGCTACTCGATTATATTTGTCAAAGTTTCTGCTTAGAAGGTGATGAGCTACTCAATATCGATGATAGTTCTAAGCGTCTAAGATCCCATCTGGTTATTCAACACAATCGGGTTCCTTTTGCGAAAGAAAACTATCTTCCTCAAGACCCTTATCAAAGTTTTGCTAAAGAGTGGTTACCTGCAGCGAAGATGACAGAGAGTGTAGACACCTCTTTTTGCTCAGTTCTTCAAGATCCAGAAGAAAAAATTACGCATATTTCTTTAGAGCAGCTTTTACGTTTTTATCGTCATCCTATTCGTGCATTTTTCCAGCAACGTCTGAAAGTCCATTTCTCAATTGAAGATACCGAGCTCCCCGAGGAAGAACCTTTTATCCTTGGGCGGCTACAACGCTATAAAATTAACGACCAAATTTTAGATTTGCTCGTCAAAGAGGAAAGCCCTGATCCTTTTTATCATGCACTTAAAGCATCAGGGCAGCTGCCAGCGAAACAATTTGGTCAGCTTGTTTGGGAACAACAACTTAACGAGATTATTCCATTAGCTGAAAAAATAAAAGATTATAAAGTTCAAACGTTTGATTATCCGATAGATTGTGAAATTGAAGGGATCAAATTAACAGGGCAACTTCAGAATGTGCACGAAGCAGGTATATTACGTTATCGTCCAGCTTATCTAACTGCGAATGATGGAATGCAGTTATGGATTGAGCATCTTCTTTTTAATGCTCAAGTTGGCGAGGGAGAGAGCATTGCATTGGGGCGCGATAACAGTATTTGGCAGTTTTCATCCATCGAAAAAGACGATGCGTTAGGTTACTTAAAAAGCTTAGTAAAAGGTTATTGTGAAGGGTTAAACTCCCCATTAATTCTTTTAAACCAAAGTGGTTGGAGTTGGTTAAATGCATGTTTTGATAAAAAAACGAAGCAATATGATTTCGTTTCAGAGGATAACCAACAAAAAGCACTATCAGCCTTAATTCAAAGTCTCCAAGGGAGTTCGATGAAAAAAGGCGAGATAGAAGATGATTACGTGTTGAGGGCTTGTAGAAACTTGAATAGTACAATGATTCAATCGCTGTTACAGAATACTCAGCGTTTTTTACAGCCAATGACTAAATATTTAAAATAACGGGAGTGCATTATAGGATGCAATATTTATCCAAAAAAATCGCCCAACTATTCTTATTATTCATAGTATTAGGGTGTGGTAGTGCTATTGCCGCTCAACCATTATGGCAATTGTTACCTGAGACGATTAATAAGAGTGAGAGCGACCCTCGCGAGTATAAGGCAATAAAACTGAATAACGATATGACGGTTTTATTGGTGTCTGATGCTAAAGCAACAAAATCATTAGCGGCTGTTTCTATACCTGTAGGAAGTATTGAAAATCCAGATAGCCAGCTAGGGTTAGCTCACTATTTAGAACATATGGTATTGATGGGCTCTAAAAAATACCCAGAACCAAGTAGCTTTTCTGAATTCTTACAAAAACACGGCGGTAGCCATAATGCCAGTACTGCACCACACCGAACAGCATACTATTTTGAAGTGGAGAACGGCGCATTAAAAGAAGCGACTGATAGATTAGCTGATGCATTAGCAGAGCCGTTATTAGATCCTACTAATGCAGATAGAGAGCGTAATGCAGTTAATGCAGAATTAACGATGGCGCGTTCTCGCGATGGAATGCGTATATGGCAAGTACGTTCTGAAACACTAAACCCACAACATCCTAACTCTCGTTTTTCTGGCGGTAATTTAGATACATTAAAAGATAAGCCTAACAGTAAATTACAGGATGAACTTGTTGGTTTTTATAAACATTATTATTCAGCGAATTTGATGAATGGTGTTCTTTATGGTGATCAATCAATTGAATCTCTTGCCAATATAGCGCAAGAAACGTTTGGTCGTATTCCTAATTTTAATGCCAGTGTTCCTGCCATTAATACTCAAGCGGTTACGGATAAAGAAAAAGGCATTATTATTCATTACGTGCCAGCGCAGCCACAAAAGGCGATTCAAATTGAATTTAGTATTAAAAACAATATGGCGGATTTTCGCAGTAAAAGTGATAGCTATATTAGTTACCTACTTGGGAATCGTAGCCCTGGAACATTAGCTGATTGGTTAATTTCGCAGGGTTTAGCTGAAGGAATAAGCGCATCAGCATCACCAAACGCGGATAGAAATTATGGTTCTTTCTCGATTTATGTCACTTTAACGGATAAGGGGTTACAGGAACGAGACCAGATTATTGCCGCTATTTTCTCCTATATAGAGCTAATCAAAAATGATGGTATAAGCAAAAGCTATTTTGATGAAATTGCAAAAGTGCTTAACTTATCTTTTCGCTATGGTTCGGTTGTTAGGGATATGAACTACATCGAGTGGTTGTCTGACCAAATGATCGATGTTCCTGTTAATCATGTGCTTGATTCTGATTATATTGCAGATAAATATGATCCCGCAGCCATTAAGCAACGTCTATCCGAGTTGACCGCAAAAAATGCAAGAATCTGGTTTATTAGCCCTGATGAACCAAGCAATAAAAAAGCGTATTTTGTTGAAGCGCCCTATCAAGTGGATCAGGTCACGCAAAAACAGTTTGAAAATTGGGATAGTTTAGAGTCTAAAATGCACTTTAAACTGCCAGCATTAAACCCTTACATTGCGGATAAACTACCCTTAATTAAACCTGAAAAAGCTTATAAACACCCTGAGTTTATTTATCAAAATGGAAATACTCGTGTGTTATATATGCCAAGCCAATATTTTGCTGATGAACCTAAAGCAAGTATCACATTGTCTTTACGTACAAAGCTAGGTAATCAGAGTGCGAAAGATCAAGTAACAGGGGCATTACTGCAATATATTTCGTCATTAAAAATGGATGAGCTGCAATATCAAGCATCCGTTGCGGGTATGTCTGTTTCTGTTTCACAAGATATTGGTTTACAGCTCAATGCGAGTGGTTATACGCAACATTTACCAGAACTCTTTTTATCAATGACTAAGCTGTATTTAAGCTTTGAGCCAACAGAGCAAGAGTTAGCACAGGCAAAATCTTGGTATAAGGAACAAATAGCCGTTGCAAATAATGCTAAAGCTTATGAATTGGCAATGCAGCCTCTTCAGCGCATTAATAGCGTACCTTACTTTGAACAAGAGCAACGTCTTGCTGAGTTGGGCAAAATATCGTTAGGTGATTTGACTCATTATCGTCAACTATTGGTGAAAAGCGCAGCATTACAAGCCCTCGTTTTCGGTAACATGAGTGAGTCGCAAAGTATCAAAACAATTCAGGATGCTCAAAAGTTATTACACAGTGAGGGTACTGAATGGTGGCGTGGTGATGTGGTTGTTATTGATAAAAACTATTTAGCTGACTTCCATAAACAAGGGAATAGTACCGATAATGCACTTGCTGAAATCTTTGTCCCAGATGGCTATAGTCGCATAGATGGCGCAGTGCTGTCAGGTATTTTAGCGAAGGTTATTCAGCCTTGGTTTTATGATCAATTAAGGACTAATGAACAGCTAGGTTATGCGGTATTTGCATTTAAATCTGGCTTAGGTGACCAGTGGGGAATGGGCTTTTTATTACAAAGTAATGCCAAGACACCCGATTACCTTAACATGCGCTATCAAGCGTTTTATGCTCAGGCATTAGATAAACTTAAAAAGCTGCCAGTTGAAGAGTTTAGTCAGTATAAACAATCAATTATTACTGAAATGAACCAGCCACCACAGACATTTTATGAAGAGCTTGGGCGTTATTCATCAGACTTCTCACGTAATATTTTTAGTTTTGACACCCGTGAGAAAGTTTTGTTGGCTTTAGGGGCTGCAACGAAAGAGCAAGTCATTGAATATTACGAAAATGCAGTCATTAGGCGAAAAGGGCTAGCATTAACATCTCAAGTCATTGGTCAAGGCGTGGATGCGAAGTCTGGTTTTGCTCAACTGAAAGATTGGGTGTTTTACCCAACAGCTTCAGAGTTACAAAAGATTTTGCCAATAAAGGAAGATGCTGAGTGAATAAAGTGCAGGTAGAGTCCCAACTATTAAATGTATTTTCTTTACCATTAAGTGGACAAAGATTAATAGAAGCTTCTGCGGGAACAGGGAAGACATATACTATTGGTATACTCTATCTGCGGCTTTTATTAGGTCTAGGGGGGGGAAATGCGTTCCCTAGACCGCTTAGCGTTGAAGAAATATTAGTGGTGACATTCACTGAGGCTGCAACAAATGAATTACGTGGACGAATACGTCAGCGAATTCATGAAATGCGTTTGGTTTGCTTAAGGAATGGCGTTGGGTTTGAATCTCAACCTGAATATTTGGAGTTGCTTGGTGAGCTTTCAGGTGAAGAACAATTAAAATTTGCACAAGAGTGGTTATTGGCGGCTGAACGGCAAATGGATGAGGCTGCTATTTATACTATCCATGGGTTTTGCCAAAGGATGCTAGTGCATAATGCATTTGAATCTGGTGTACTCTTTGAGCAAACAATGATCCAAGATGAATTTCCAATTCAAAAGCAAGCCTGTGCAGACTTTTGGCGACGCCACTTTTATCCGCTTGATTACTCAATGGCTAAAGTCGTGCAGTCCGAATGGAATGGCCCTGAGTCTCTTTTAGCTGAAATAAGGCCTTTCTTACAAGGGGATATGCCGCTTATTATTAATCAGCCTAGGGTTCAAGAGTCTTTGGAGGAACGGCATCAGCGCATAATTTCCCTTATTGAATCGGTGAAACTATCTTGGCGAGAAAATGCAGGGGATTTTGAAAAACTCATTACAGGCTCTGACGTTGATAAACGAAGCTACAGTTCTCGTTTTTTACCAGGTTGGTTAACCAAAATAGGCCTGTGGGCGGAAGAAATCACCCAAGATTATGATCTTCCAAAAGATCTTGTTCGTTTTTCTCAAACGGTATTACATGAAAAATCAAAAAGTGGGCAGGGCCCTGAGCATGCGGTTTTTCAGCAAATTGAGGTGTTACTCACTCAATCACTCACGTTGAAAGATATTGTGATCCCATTGGCGATTTCAGAAGTTAGGCAAACTATTGCTGATGAAAAACATCGTCGCGGGGAAATGGGGTTCGATGATCTTTTAACGCGTTTAGACCGTGCGCTGAGTCATGATGGTGGTAAGTTCTTAGCACAGACGATTAGCCAGCGTTTTCCTGTTGCAATGATTGATGAGTTTCAAGATACAGATGCACAGCAATACCGTATTTTTCAGCGAATTTATCAAGGTGTTGATAATACAGCTCTTTTATTTATTGGTGATCCGAAACAAGCCATCTATGCCTTTCGTGGCGCAGATATTTTTACCTATATTGAAGCGAAAAAAGAAGTTAGCGCTCACTACACATTAGAAACCAACTATCGCTCATCACAAAGTATGGTTGAAGCCATAAATCGTGTGTTTAGCCATTGCCAATCGCCTTTTATTTTTGAACAAATTCCATTTCAGCCCGTTAACTTTGCACAACAAAATGTAGGGAAAAAACTGGTCAACAGAGGTAATGAGGTAAAAGCTCTCACTTTTTGGCAGTTAGATGCAGAAGCTGTCTCTGTTTCTGAATATGAATATGGAATGGCGAAACAATGTGCAGCGCAAATTGCACAATACCTGCAAGGTGGGCTCGAAGGTAAAACATACTTCGTGAATAATGAGCAACAGGTTTCAGTTTCCGCTTCAGATATTACCGTATTGGTACGCAGCCGCCGTGAAGCAGTATTAATTAGAGACGCCTTAAATCAGCTAAATATTCCTTCAGTTTTTCAATCAAATAGGGAAAGTGTATTTTCAACACCTGAAGCGAGGGATTTATTGTGGCTGCTACAGGCAGTGTTGACTCCTGAAAAAGAGCGCGTGCTACGAAGTGCATTAGCGACAGGGATTTTAGGGCTAACCGCCAAAGAGATTGATGAACTCAACCATGATGAAAAAGCATGGGAAAATCTCGTTGATGAATTCTCTCGCTATTCTACCGTCTGGCAAAAACGAGGTGTATTGCCAATGTTGAGAATGATAATGTCACAGCGCCATATTGCTGAAACATTATTATCTGCAATTGATGGTGAAAGGCGTTTGATGGATGTTATGCATATCGGTGAGCTATTGCAGGAAATGTCAGTTCAACTTGAAGGTGAGCACACACTAACGCGCTGGTTAGCACAACAAATTGCTCATCCCGACCACCAATCGGACGCGCAGCAGATGCGCTTGGAAAGCGATAAGCACCTTGTTCAAATTAGTACAATCCACAAGTCAAAAGGCCTTGAATATAAAATTGTGTGGTTACCTTTCGCTAGCAATTTCTTACCGCAATCTAAAGGCTTATATCATGATAGGAATGATTATGGTACGAGGTTAGATTTAGAAGATAGTGAAGAAACCGTTATTTTAGCAGATGAAGAACGTTTAGCTGAAGATCTCCGTTTGTTGTATGTAGCATTAACTCGTGCAATTTACCATTGTAGTGTCGGTATTGCTCCGTTAATAAAGGGAAATAGAAAGAAAAGTGGTGAAACGGATTTACATTTATCAGCCCTTGGCTACGTTATCCAAAAAGGAGAGCCAGGTGATCATCTGCTGCTAAATAGTATGTTAAATGAGATTGGCAATGAGATTATTGACGTTATTCCTATTGGTCAGTTTGAATCCGAAAGACTTGTGTTAGACAAAGAAACTCATGGCGATTTAATGGCGAGGGAACTAACTCGTTACTTTGATGATCACTGGCGGGTAACCAGCTATTCAGGGCTTAGTTATGGGGCTAGCCATTCAGAAGATGGGCAAACAGTCTCTCCGTTACAGTTTGCAAACTCATTGGCACCTAAAATGGATGTCGAAGTGAGTATTGATCTCGAACAACAAGACGATGAAATCGATAATATCTTAACTCCTCATCAGTTTCCTAAAGGAGCATCACCAGGAACTTTCCTGCATACCTTGATGGAGGAAATTGGCTTTAGCGAGCCAGTTTCACTCGAGTGGTTAACTGAAAAGCTTGAAGGTTCGGGGTTTGATGTTAAATGGGCGCCCATGTTGCAAGAATGGCTAAAAGCAATCGTAGATGCTCCCCTTTCTGACGACGGGCTTTGTTTATCCGTATTGCCGCTACAAGATCAGCTTGATGAAATGCAGTTTTATTTGCCCATTGACGCCATCATTAATGCGAAAAGCTTAGATAACGTAACGCATCGCTATGATCCGTTATCTAAGCAATGTCCGCCATTGAATTTTGAAAAAGTGCAGGGGATTTTAAAAGGCTTTATCGATTTAACTTTTTATTGGAATGGAAAATTCTATTTACTTGATTATAAATCGAATTACCTTGGTGAAGATGCTTCATTCTACACGCAAGAAGCGATGGCTGAAGCAATGATTGACCACCGCTATGATTTACAATATCAATTGTATTCCTTGGCGCTACATCGCTATTTAAAACAGCGCTTACCTGACTACGATTATGAAACGCATTTTGGTGGTGTGTATTATCTCTTTTTAAGAGGAGTTGATAGCGTTAATTCACAGAATGGTATTTTCTTTTATCGCCCAGTAAAAGCGTTTATTCAAGCTATCGATCAACTGTTTAGCGATACACCTGTTAAGGAGGCATGCTAATGAAATCTCTTTTTAATCGAGGGATTGAAGAGCGAATTTTTATGCCTTTAGATGTGCAATTTGCTTACAGTATTGCTGATGAAAACAATCCCATTTTATTGGTTGTTGCTGCGCTTTTGAGTGCGGAAACCATGACAGGACATGTGTGTTTAGCATTATCTGACGTGACATTGGATAACCTATTTTCAGGGCGTCATCAAGAGCTTGCAAATGATTTTTGGCAAAGAATGGGGCAGCCTGACAAAAAAACACTTTATCAAGCTGTGCAAAATGCACATGCGGTCTCTTTAACATCAGAAAATAGCCTCTCCCCGTTATTGCTTTCGGGGGATTATTTATATTTTCAACGTATGTGGCAGTATGAGCAGTGTGTTGCTCATTTTTTCTCTAACAGGTCAGTGAAAAATAGTCAGAATCAACAAATTCAATCCGTGTTAGATACTCTCTTTCCTATTTCAGAAAGTATTGATTGGCAAAAAATTGCAGCAGCAGTTGCTGTAACCAGTCAGGTTTCCATTATTTCAGGGGGGCCAGGTACGGGAAAAACCACGACAGTTGCCTGTATACTGGCTGCTTTAATTAAGCTGGAAATGCAAAAAGAGAATCAGTTAAAGATTGAGCTGGCGGCTCCAACAGGGAAAGCCGCAGCAAGGTTAACGGAATCCCTTGGTAATGCGATGAAAGGCATGCCACTGACCGAAAAAGAGCGTGAGATTTTGCCAAGTCAAGCAAAGACGTTGCATCGATTATTAGGGGCTCAACCAGAAAGTCAACAATTTCGCTTTAATCGCAATAATTTATTGTCATTGGATGTCTTAATTATCGATGAAGCATCGATGGTTGATTTACCGATGATGGCAAAATTGATTGAGGCACTACCCGAACAGGCAAAATTGATATTTCTAGGGGATAAAGACCAGCTTGCATCAGTAGAAGCAGGGGCGGTACTCGGAGATATTTGCCAGTTTGCAGATATTGGCTATAGTCCTGAAAGAGCGAAGCAATTGGCAGAAATTACAGGTTATTCATTAGGTGAATACTCGTCGGTTGAAGGCCCTGTTATTCGTGATAGTTTGTGCTTATTACGCAAAAGTTATCGTTTTTCAGCGCAATCAGGTATTGGGCAACTCGCTTTTGCTGTTAACGACGGCAATTCCACTCGGGCTCAAAAGCTGTTAAACCAAGGGTTAGTGGATGTGCATAATTATGTACAAGAAACCGCAGATGATTATGTGAAAATTTTATTTGATGCTTCAGCTTGCTATGAAGATTACTTACTTGCGGTGAAAGCAAATAAAACGCCTGAAGAAATTTTATCTAAGTTTAATCAATATCGGTTGTTAACCGCGCTAAGAGAAGGGCCTTTTGGTGTCGTTGGGCTAAACGATAAACTAGAAAAGCTACTTCATCGTCAAGGGCTAATCAATCGGCCTTATAATCATTTGAATAAACATTATGCAGGTCGGCCTATAATGATCAGCCGTAATGATAGCCCATTAGGGCTTTTTAATGGCGATATTGGCATTATTTTACCTGATGAAGAAGGCGCACTTAGAGCTTATTTTCAGTTTCCTGATGGGAGTATTCGCGGAGTTCAGCCAAATCGACTTCCTTCACATGAAACCGCTTATGTGATGACGGTTCATAAATCACAAGGTTCGGAATTTACTCATACCGCATTCGTTTTACCCCAATTATATTCACCCGTTATTACTCGGGAATTGGTATACACCGCAATCACCCGAGCAAAAAAAGAACTTTCCCTTTATAGCAACCCGAAGATATTACGTCGGGCAATCGAAACACCAACAAAACGCCGTAGTGGGCTAACGAGACAGTTAGTGTAACCATGACAAGTGATAGTATAGGTAATAAAACTACTTAACTTGTTAATAATAATGATTTAAAGGTAATGATATGGATAACCAGCAAGAGATGACCGCAGTAACCATTACGTTAAATGCGAGATTAGAACCTGTTAGGCGTGCAGATTTAGAAGATGCATTTGATGAAGTCATGAAAAGTCTGGGTAAGGATATTCATGTCACAGGTGGCGGCACACTATTAGGTGATAATGGCGAAGCACAGGAATGTGATATTGAATTGGCCATCGCTGACGCAAGTGATGAAAATATTAGCATGATAATCCAGCTATTTACCTCAATGCTAGCGCCAAAAGGGTCTCGTTTATTTATTCATGGTGAAGATGTTCGTATCGACTTTGGTGAGCACGAAGGTTTAGCCGTTTATTTTAATGGTACAGAGCTTGCTGATGAAGTTTATGAAAATGGGGACATTAACGACGTTTTTGATGTATTAGATGAAGCTGTTGAAGACATCGGCAGTATTCACGGTGTGTGGGATGGCCCAACAGAAACCGCATTCTACTTCTATGGTAGCTCTTTTGCTGAAATGGAAGCGGCAATAAAGCCACATTTAGAGGCCAATCCACTTTGTGAAAAAGCAAGAATTGTACAGATTGCTTAATTAAGTCGATATTAACGAGTTAATTATATGCCCCCAAATTAGACATCCATGCATAATTTGGGGTATTAACTGCACTAACCAACACTTATTTTATTGCAAATAGGGACGGTTACTTATCAGATTGGCTCTTTAGCTCCAAGATCAAAATTTTAGAACGGCGCTGGTAATTATATAAAGCTTGCTTTTTCAGTGGCAGCATCTCAATTTCAGCAGGGGTAAAACCACGCTCTTGAAACCAATGGATACTACGAGTCGTTAATACAAATAGTTTATCTAAGCCTAATTGTTTCGCCTGTACTGCAACGCGGTGAAGTAGCTCCTCTCCTCGAGCAGAACTACGGTAATCAGGGTGAACAGCAACGCAAGCCATTTCCCCTAGTTTTTCCTCTGGGTATGGGTAAAGAGCAGCGCAAGCTATCACTAAATTGTCTCGTTCAATAATCGTGAATTTATCGATTTCCATTTCAAGTTGTTCCCGTGAGCGACGAACAAGTATTCCTTGCTGCTCTAAAGGGCGAATTAGTTCTAAAATACCCCCAATATCATTGATATTTGCACGGCGAATTTGTTCAGCACTTTCCATTACGATTTGAGTACCAATACCGTCACGAGAGAATAATTCTTGAATAAGCGAGCCATTTTCTTGATAGCTTAATAGGTGGCTACGACGTACCCCACGGCGGCAAGCTTTTGCTGCGCCACGCAAGAAACGTACAGTTCCAGAGTAGTAATCCCCTTCAGATTCAAGTTCTTGAATTCTATTTTCTGCTTCATTTGGGAATAATTCAGATAAGATATTACCCTCTTTATCTGCGACACCTTGAGAAGAACAGAATCCGATCAGTTTTTCGGCCTTCATTTTTACAGCGAGTTGAGTCGCAATTTCTTCTGAGGTCAGATTAAAACTTTCCCCAGTAACGGAAACCGCAACAGGGCCAATTAAAACAATAGAACCATTATCTAATTGATTATTAATGGCTTCTTCATTGATGCGGCGAATTCTCCCACTGTGGCAGTAATCAACACCATCATCGATACCAAGTGGCTGTGCAATGACAAAATTACCACTGACCACATTAATATGGGCACCTTGTAATGGTGTATTACTTAAACTCATTGATAAGCGAGCGGTAATATCAAGCTGTAATGCACCAGATGCTTGCTTAACATATTCAAGTGTATTCGAATCAGTCACACGGGTATGTTTGTGGTAAACCGCATCATATTTGTGTTCTGCTAGAATATCCTCAATCTGAGGACGAGCGCCATAGACCACAATAATTCGGATCCCTAAACTATGTAATAATCCTATGTCATTGACAATACTTGGGAAATTTTCATGCGCAATCGCTTCACCACCAAGCATAATGATAAAATTTTTGCCGCGGTGGGCGTTTATATAAGGTACCGAATGGCGAAACTCATCAACCAACTCGGTGCTGCGCTCTTTCATAACAACCCTCTTTAATGAATTTTTATTCGTTAATAATGTATTTTTATTCTTTTTGGCGAAAAATATCAAGTAAAAGATGGTATAAAAAATAACAAATATATTTTTAAGAGTTACATATCTTTAAATATAAATGTGTATTATTAATGACAGAGAGCACATGATTAGTTAGAGTGCTTATTTCTGGCCAATTAATTGGCATATAGTCTAATATCAATTTATTTTTCAGTTCTAGGTTCGGAATTATTGATGAGTCAGCAAGATCACAGCCCATCTAAGCGTCGTTTTATTCAAGGCGCCGCCGCAGTTATGTTACTGAGCGTTAGCCCATTCGGTTTTTCTGCTAATAGCAGCGTGATTGCTGTGCGTATTTGGCCTGCATCGAGTTACACTCGTGTAACGCTTGAATCAAGCGTTCCGCTAAAGTACCGCCAGTTTGTGCTGAATAACCCAGAGCGGATTGTTGTTGACCTTGAGGGCGTACAGTTAAATAACGTACTTAAGCAGATGGGAACTCAAATTCAAACACGTGACCCTTATCTCAAATTAGTCAGAGTGGGGCAATTTGATCCTAAAACCGTACGCCTTGTTTTTGAAGTGAAAAATAAAGTGACCCCACAATTCTTTACCATGTCGCCTGTGGGGGAGTTTAAACACCGCTTAGTCCTTGATTTCTATCCAGGCAAAGGTGTGGATACTAGCGATGATCCATTATTAGCATTACTCGAGGACTACAATAAAGGTGACCTCGAAGAAAGTATGCCTGCGCAAGCGAAAAAACCAGGTAAAGCAGGGACGGATCGCCCAATTATTATTATGATTGACCCTGGGCACGGTGGGGAAGACCCAGGTGCGATAGGGAAATATAAAACACGTGAAAAAGATGTTGTCTTGCAGATTGCACGGCGCTTAAAAGCGTTGATTGATAAAGATCCTAAAATGCGTGCTTACATGACACGTAATGAGGATGTGTTTATTCCTCTTAAAGTGCGTGTTGCAAAAGCACGTAAGATGCAGGCTGATTTATTTGTTTCAATTCACGCAGATGCATTTACTAATCGTTCAGCACATGGCTCATCGGTTTTTGCATTATCGACTAAAGGAGCTACCAGTAATACGGCTCGCTACCTTGCTCAAACTCAGAATGAGGCCGATTTAATTGGTGGTGTAAGTAAGAGTGGTGATGTGTACCTTGACCACACAATGTTGGATTTAGTCCAGACAGCAACGATTAATGATAGTTTGAAATTTGGTGATGAAGTACTCAAACGTATGGGGAAAGTCAACCGATTACACAAAAATAAGGTTGATCAAGCTGGATTTGCGGTACTCAAAGCACCTGAAATTCCATCAATATTAGTTGAAACCGCGTTTATCAGTAACTTGGAAGAAGAGCGTAAGCTGAAAACGGCCAAGTTCCAACAACAAATGGCAGAGTCTATCTTTGAAGGGGTAAAAGCTTACTTCCGCAATGGTGGTGAGTTAGCGATCCGCAACTAACCATAACGAACGGTAAATAAACAGGTGATAAGCAAAAGCGAGTCGCCTTTTTTATTTGTAAAAATAAAGGTGGTGATTAATATTTTTGAGAGTGTGGTGCTAGGGGAAGAAATGGTTGCGGGGGCTGGATTTGAACCAACGACCTTCGGGTTATGAGCCCGACGAGCTACCAAGCTGCTCCACCCCGCGACTGAAGAAGTAAAAAAATTGGTTGCGGGAGCTGGATTTGAACCAACGACCTTCGGGTTATGAGCCCGACGAGCTACCAAGCTGCTCCATCCCGCGACTGAATTCTTTACAACGTTTTGATTTTTTTTACTACTTTACTGATTAAATCAGTATTGGTTGCGGGGGCTGGATTTGAACCAACGACCTTCGGGTTATGAGCCCGACGAGCTACCATGCTGCTCCACCCCGCGTCCGATAGCGGGCACTATACTCGGGATGAGATCTGATGCAAGTTTTTTCGTGTTTTTTTTTCATTTTTAGCATTCTACAGAACAAAATACGCACGTTATGTTTATTTTTTGAACTTTGCGGGGGTGGCAAAGAAAAATAATTTAACTAAATATGTTTACTCGTTTCATTCCCATTTTGGGTTTGCTATTGTGCGTTGCATATTGGATTGTGGGTTGTATTTGGATGGTGGAGCATGAACTTAGAATTAATGAAGGTAATTAATATGCTATCGGTGAAAAAATGGTCAATAGTAAATAAGTGGATAGTCACAGGTGTCTTTTTTTCATTGTTGGCAGGATGCCAAACTCACCCAACGGATAAAGGCCAACAATACAAAGATGGTCGTCTTGTTGAAGACTTACAGAAAGTTAATCAGGTAAATGTTCAAGGCAAACCAATAAATGCACCTGACTTTAATCAGCAGATCGTTGAAATTAAAAATGCATCTCCGCGTTTATTCCAAAATAACCGTGACACTTATCATGCGATTGAAAATTGGTTAATGGCAGGTGGAAACCCCGCACAGCTCGCCAGCTTCAATTTATCGGCCTTCCAAATGGAAGGGGCTGATAATTACGGGAACGTTCAATTTACGGGGTATTACACACCTGTTATTGAAGCAAGACGTTCACCACAAGGGGAATTTCGCCATCCATTATATGGAATGCCCCCAAAAGGGAAATCGCGGTTACCTAGCCGAGCAGCTATCTATAATGGCGCGTTGAGTAATAACCTCATTTTGGCTTACAGTAATTCCGCTGTAGATAATTTTATGATGGAAGTTCAAGGGAGTGGCTATGTCGATTTTGGTGATGGTAGCCCGCTGAATTTCTTTGGGTATGCAGGGAAAAATGGCCACGCGTATAAAAGTATCGGTAAAGTTCTTGTTGACCGTGGCGAAGTGCCATTAAGCCAAATGTCTTTACAAGCTATCCACGATTGGACAAATAGCCATAGTGAGCAAGAAGTTCGTCAATTATTGGAGGAAAATGCATCGTTTGTTTTCTTCAAACCGCAATCTTTTGTACCAGTAAGAGGCGCTAGCGCAGTTCCGTTGATAGCAAAAGCGTCAGTTGCGTCAGATAAAACCTTGATCCCAGCAGGAACGGCATTGCTGGCGGAAATTCCTGTTTTAGATGGTAATGGTAAATTTACGGGGCAATACGAAATGCGTATGATGGTTGCCTTGGATGTAGGGGGAGCGATTAAAGGCCACCACTTCGATATTTACCATGGAACAGGTCATGACGCAGGCAAAATGGCTGGTTTTTATAACCATTATGGACGCGTCTGGGTGCTGAAAAAGAGTCAGCCCCTTTTTGGTGCAATGTAATTACCGTTTTAACTAAGGTTGTTTGTTATTATGCAAACTAAGCTTTCAGATGCTTGGATGCAGCGTTTTGCTGGGATCGGGCGTTTATATGGGCAGAAAGCCCTTCATCTTTTTGCGCGCTCTCATGTCTGTGTTGTCGGTGTGGGTGGTGTTGGTGTATGGGCAGCTGAGGCATTAGCTCGTTCTGGAATTGGTGCAATCACCTTAATTGATATGGATGATATTTGCGTCACGAATACTAACCGTCAATTACATGCTATTAAATCAACCGTTGGCTTACCGAAGGTTGAGGTGATGAAAGCGCGGATTTTGGAGATTAACCCAGAGTGTGTGGTGAATGTCATTGATGATTTCATCACAGTCGATAATGTCGCTCAGTACTTCAGTACGGGGTTTGATTACGTTATTGATGCAATTGATAGTGTTCGGCCTAAAGCTGCACTACTGGCTTATTGTAGGCGATTTAAAATCCCTGTAGTCACAACTGGTGGGGCTGGTGGTCAAATAGATCCCACACAAATACAAGTGGTGGATCTGGCGAAAACCATTCAAGACCCATTAGCGGCAAAGCTTCGTGAGCGGTTAAAGTCGGACTTTAATGTGGTTAAAAATGGTAAAGGCAAGCTAGGAATTGATTGCGTGTTTTCCACGGAACAGCTTGTTTATCCACAAAGTGATGGCACTGTCTGCGCAGCAAAAAGTACTGCAGAAGGCTCAAAAAGAATGGATTGTGCATCAGGTTTCGGGGCCGTCACCATGGTCACAGCAAGTTTTGGCTTTATTGCTGTGGCGCATGCGTTGAAAAAAATGATGGCAAAAGCCCAAAGAATTGTAGAAAAAAACATTAAATAGTGAAGAGGCTATTGCGATACACATAGCCTCTTTCGTTGATTAGGCTGGCGTCATTTCATTGGAAATATTTCGAATTGCCGTAATTAATGATTGAATACCATTTTGGCGAGATTCGCTGAGCTGACTGGGTAAGCCTGTTTGTTCCAACAATTCATTGAAGTCGAATTCCATAATTTCTTTCGCTGTTTTTTGCTCAATAGCCGCTAATAAAATCGCAAAAAGCCCTTTTACAACACGACCTTCACTGTCACCATAGAAATGGAAAGTTTCATCATCATTGAGTATTGCACCAATCCACACTCGGTTTTCACAGCCTTTCACTTCTTGAGTTTGTTGCTTCTCATCATCAGTTAGTGTCGGTAATTGTCTCGCTAATTGGATAAGCAAACGGTACTTATCTTCCCAGGCTTTATGTGCGGAAAACTGTTCAACTATTTCCTGAATTTTAATCTCTGTACCAAAAGGGTGCGGAGCAAGCTCATATTTAGTCGAAGTCATTAGGCTTCCTTTTTATCTTTAGTATTGATTTAGTCATTGAGTATTGAAAGTGAGCGAGTGACTGCATTAATAAGTTTATCAATATCTTGTAGGTTATTATATGGCATCACAGAGATGCGTATGCAGCCACTAATATTCAAGGCATCCATTAAAGGTTGAGCACAATGTTGCCCATAGCGTAATGCAATATGCTGTTCAGTCAAGAGCACACCTAAATCGCTATGGTGAATACTTTCAAAATTGAATGAAAGTAATGGTGAATTAGGCACACTATAACCAATAAAACCAGGAATGCGTGAGAGTTTTTTATTGGCTTGTTCGATAAGTGAGCAAGTATAAGCTTCTGCTTGTACTAAATCGATAGATTGAATCCACTCAAGAACGGCTGAAAAAGCAATAACCCCAGCAATATTAGGTGTGCCTGCTTCAAAACATTGAGGAATGGGGGCTGGCGTGAAACCTTCAAAAGTCACCTCAGTCAACATTTTTCCCCCGCCGTGCCAAGGCACCATGGCTTCTAATAATGCTGTTTTTCCATAACAAACACCGAGGCCTGTAGGGCCATACAGTTTATGGGCGGAAAAAACATAAAAGTCGATATCTTCAGCACTAACATCAATAGGGCAGTGTACAGCGCCTTGGGCGCCATCAACGATAACCAGGGCACCTATTTGGTGGGCGAGATGAGTGATTGCCGATAAGTCAGGCTGAAAGCCAGTGACGTTCGACATTTGTGTAATAGCAATGGCTTTGGTTTTGTTATTTAGCAGTGATTTTAGCGTTGCTAAACTGAGTGAGGCACCTTGTTCGATGGGCCATTTTATAATTTTAGCGCCAGTTTGCTTAGCAACTATCATCCAAGGTAATAAATTTGAATGATGTTCTATTTCGCTGACAATGATTTCATCACCTGCTTGTAAGATTGGCCGAAAATAACTCTGAGCAATCAAATTAATCGACTCGGTGGCACCTCGTGTCCAAATTATATTATTTTCACTGGCGGCATTAATAAATTTTGCCGTTCGAATACGGCCTAATTCATAGTCGCGAGTTAATTTTAATGACTCTGGTGATTGACCGCGGTAAACCGAGCTACCAGATAAGCGGTAGTAATTATTTGAAGCCTCAATCATTGCAATCGGTTTCAATGCAGTTGCTGCACTATCAAAAAATAATGTTGAGGAATTTATTGCAGGAAATAATTGGCGAAATGCGGTAGCGCTAAAATGATCCATGGGTTCTTTCTTTTTAGTCAATAATTATCTGTGTTATCTGATAGTTGTGGGTATTGTCTACAGAGATGTACATTTATCCGTACATTATTGATTATTTTTTGATTAATTTAAACTTGTCATTTTCAATCAAAACATTGAAATATTTTGTTACGTTTGGTATTACTTATTAGCAATATCAAAAGTAAATTTTCTTGGGTGATTCAGTGTATTGCACCGCAAAGTAATCCTTTTTGTTTGAGAGTTCTTTTTTAGAAAGCATAAACTGAATTATTTTCAGGAATTATCTTAAATATCTAACTTAAAGTTTTTTCGGTACACTAGTAATTATCTGTAGCTATTTGTATTTACTAAGTTAAATTTTTCATTTGTCCTAAGTAAATACCAGTAAAAAAATCAAAAAAAAGCACCGCGTTTTGGCGGTGCACTATAAAAAATCACTATGGACAGACAGGGTAAATGTACAGGAAGTGAAAAAAACAGTAGCAAAAGCTACAAAGTCTGGTTCAACCAGACAACTTGCAAACACAACATCACAACCACAAAGCCAAAAGTTTCAAAGTAACTAAACTCTGTAACTTTTCGTTCCGGCTTAGGAAGTGCGCATACTATAGGTATTTACTGGCAGATCCTCAAGGGACAAATTATAATGCTTCGGATGAAAAAAACTAATGCATAACGAGATGCCGAGTAGAAGTGATTATGTCTAAAAGATTACCGCCACTGAATGCGCTGAGAGTGTTTGACGCTGCAGCCCGTCATTTAAGTTTTACTAAGGCAGCAGAAGAATTATTTGTCACCCAAGCAGCCGTGAGTCACCAAATGAAAAGTTTGGAAGACTTTCTTGGGTTAAAGCTATTTCGTCGGCGTAATCGCTCGCTACTTCTTACGGAAGAAGGGCAAAGTTATTACCTTGATATTAAAGAAATATTTTCTTCTTTAAATGAAGCAACACGTAAGTTGCAAGCGAGAAGCGCCAAAGGTGCATTAACGGTGAGTTTATCACCCAGTTTTGCTATCCAATGGTTGGTACCTAGGCTTTCAGGGTTTAACCAAGCTTACCCAGGTATTGATGTCCGCATTCAAGCCGTTGATAGAGAAGAAGATAAACTCGCAGATGATGTGGATGTAGCGATTTTTTATGGTCGAGGAAATTGGTCTGGTTTAAGAACTGATAGGCTTTACGCTGAATATTTAATGCCAGTTTGTGCACCGTCATTAATGACAGGGGAAAACCAACTAAAAAATCCAGAAGATTTAGCAAAACATACACTGCTTCATGATTCTTCTCGAAGAGACTGGCAAGCGTATGTTAAACAGCTAGAGCTACAGAATATAGTGAATGTACAACAAGGGCCGATTTTCAGCCATAGCGCGATGGTGATTCAAGCGGCAGTACATGGACAAGGTGTTGCATTAACCAATAATGTAATGGCAAAGAATGAAATTGACGCAGGGCGTTTGGTTTGTCCCTTTAGCGAGGTGTTAGTTAGTAAAAATGCGTTTTATTTAGTTTGCCAAGAAAGCCAAGCAGATTTAGGCAAAATAGCTGCATTTCGTCAGTGGATCCTTGCGCAAGCAGCGAGTGAACAAGAAAAATTGGGTTTTATTACGGGTGACCAAGATGTGGCGCTTATTCAGTAATCAAGTATTTAAACAAAAGGTGTTACTGTGAATAGTCGTTTGATGTTAATTTTCGCTGGAATTAGTGGCTTTTTTACTGTTGCTTTTGGGGCTATTGGTTCTCATGCGTTATCGTCAATTATGAGTGTCCATCAAATGGACTGGATTGAAACTGGATTGCGTTATCAGATGTTGCACACTATTGCATTAATGGTATTAGGCGCAATTTTATTACGTAAAGTGATCCTATGGTTTTATTGGTCAGGTGTTTTTTTCTCTGTTGGGATACTTCTTTTTAGCGGTAGCCTTTATTGTATGGCCCTATTGCAGGTAAAATACTTTTCTTATTTTACGCCAATAGGGGGAGTTTGTTTCCTGATTGGTTGGTTGTTAGTAGTTATTGGCGCTATGCGTCTAAGGAAATCGGCGTCACGTAATGAGTAATAAAATTGCACTTTATTGTCGACCAGGCTTTGAAAAAGAGTGCGCAGCAGAGATTACGGATAAAGCAGGGCAAAAAGAAATTTATGGTTTTGCCCGTGTAAAAGAAAATAGTGGTTATGTCATTTTTGAGTGCTACCAAGCTGAAGATGCAGACACTCTCGCCCGTACATTGCCTTTTCGTGAGCTAATTTTTGCTCGCCAAATGATTGTGGTTGGTGATTTATTAAAAGACTTGCCACCTGAAGATCGTATCACCCCAATAGTCAATGCGCTAAGCCAACAAGTGGTGAGAGCAGGTGATATTCGGGTGGAGGTCGCAGATACCAACGAATCCAAAGAACTGATGAAGTTTTGCCGTAAATTTACGGTGCCTTTACGTAATGCGTTGCGTAAAGAAAAAATCTTACTTCCACTTGAGAATTTCAAAAGACCCGTGATCCACGTGTTTTTTATTGCACCAGGTTGCTGTTATACGGGATATTCATATACCAATAATAGCTCAAATTTTTATATGGGTATTCCGCGTTTAAAATTTCCATCAGATGCGCCCAGCCGTTCTACCTTGAAGTTAGAAGAAGCATTTCACGTCTTTATTCCTTATGAAGAGTGGGATGAGCGTCTTGCCAGTGGAATGAAAGCGGTCGATTTAGGCGCTTGCCCTGGGGGCTGGACTTATCAACTAGTGAAACGTAGCATGATGGTTCATGCGGTTGATAATGGCCCGATGGCAGAAAGTTTGATGGATACAGGGCAAGTTACTCATCACCGTGTAGATGGTTTTAAGTTTCAACCTTCATCACAAAACATTACATGGTTAGTGTGTGATATGGTTGAAAAGCCAGCAAAAGTGGCTGCATTGATGACGGATTGGTTAGCTCAAGGTTGGTGCCGCGAGGCCATATTTAACCTAAAACTGCCAATGAAAAAGCGCTATGAAGAAGTCTCACACATATTAGAAAAGATGCAGGTGCTGCTGAAAGAACGGGGTGTAAACGTGCTAATCCAAGCTAAGCAGCTTTATCATGATCGTGAAGAAGTGACTGTGCATGTGATGCGTGTTTGGTCAGCAAACCCAATGGCGCGTGAATATTATTAATTTATAAAACTAATAAGAAAGGCCACTAATTAACTCAGAGGCCTTTTTATTTTGATCAGTTGCTTATATAACGTAGCTGGTTTAAATTTCCTTGCAGTGCAATATCCGTTCTTAATGTGGCAATATCGCGGCAAATTAATGCGATTTCTTGTTGGTTAACTAGTTTTTTTTGCCATTTTTCTTCCAGTTTATCTAAATTCGCAAATAAGTTTTCGATAGAGTGATATTGCTGCAATAGTATTGCCGCACTTTTCGGGCCAATACCTGCGACACCTGGAACCTTACTGCTACTGATCCCCGCAAGTCCCCAATAATCAGGAAGTTGTTCAGGAGAAACGCCAAATTCCTTTTCGATAAAAGGAATATCTAGCCAGCGTTTTTGGAAATAATCGCGAATGCGTAGATTAGGCGAAAGCAGTTGACAGTAGCCTTTATCGGTGGAAACGATGGTAACAGTGTGCCCAGCTCCCGCGATACGCGTTGCTAACGTGGCCGCTAAATCATCAGCCTCATCCCCTACAGATTGCCAACAGTGAATGCCTTTTTCTGTAAATAAAGCCATTAGATCAGGAAGCTCAGCGTGTAAATCTTCAGGCATCGGCGACCGACCTGCTTTGTAATCAGGGAGTTTTTCATGACGCCAGCTTTGATGGCGACCTTCTTCATCAAACACCGCGACAATGTGTGTGGCATCTGTATGAGTGAGCAACTGTGATATCGCAGATAGACAGGTTTCTCCACACGGGCTTCCTTGCACCGCATGGATACGGCGTATTAAATTTAATGCATCAATAATTAATAAATGGATCATAAATACGCCATTACAGATTTATTTCACGATTTCATAGCAAGGCTCATATGCAGTGCCACCTGGCAATTTCATTCGATGTTGTTCAACAAAGCCTTGGAGTAACACATCCATACGCCTCATGAGATCGCTATCACCGTGAATTTTGAATGGGCCATGTTTTTCAATGGCTTTCATACCAAATTCCTTCACATTACCTGCAACGATACCAGAGAACGCACGGCGTAAATCTGAAGCCAATTTTTCAGGTGCTTGCCCTGGATGAAGGTTCAGTGAGGCCATGTTTTCATGTGTTGGTTCAAACGGATGCTGCAAGTCGTGCGCAATTTTAATTGACCAGTTGAAGCTGTATGCATCGCCTGTGCTACGGCGATTCTCTTTCACTTGTGGCATGCTTCTTTTCATCACACGCGCCACTTCTTGAGCATCATCGATAATGATTTGATAGTGTTTGCTCGCTTCATCCCCTAAAGTATGTCGGATAAAATCATCGAGGACTTCAAAGTATTCAGCGCTTTCTTTCGGACCCGTTAAAATAAGCGGGAGAACTTGCTCTTTATTGGCTGGATCCATCAAGATGCCCAGCAAATACAGCAGCTCTTCAGCGGTACCAACGCCACCTGGAAAAATAATAATACCGTGACCTAAACGGACGAACGCTTCTAACCGTTTTTCAATGTCAGGCATAATAATTAACTCGTTAACTAATGGGTTAGGTGGCTCTGCTGCGATGATTGAAGGTTCGGTTAAGCCAATGAAACGGCTATCTTTATACTGTTGTTGGGCATGACCAACAGCTGCACCTTTCATTGGGGCTTCCATCGCACCAGGCCCACAGCCCGTACAGATATTCAGTTCACGTAAACCCAGTTCGTTACCAACTTTACGGCCATATTGATATTCAATTTCATTTATTGAGTGGCCGCCCCAGCAAACTATCATGCTTGGGTCATCATCAATATGTAATGCACGAGCATTGCGTAGGATAGAGAAAATCATATTGGTGATGTGCGTGCCATTTTCCGTATCAAAATGGAGTTGCTCTTTAGCTTGGTTTATTTGCGCGTGAACGAATAAAATATCGCGTAAAACTGCAAATAAGTTAGCTTGCAAAGTACGAATAATTTTCCCGTCAACAAATGCTTTTTCTGGTGGCTCGATAAGCTCAAGTTTTACACCGCGTTCACGACGTAATACGTTGATATCAAAGTCTTTGCTTTTTTCTAGTAGCTCTTTACTGCTATCAGTAAGGCTTCCAGAATGTAAAACCGCGAGTGAGCAGTTTCTAAATAACTGGTATAAATCGCTACTTGCAGTGCGTTTAAGCATGTCAACTTCAAGCTGCGAAAGTAGATCCATAGATCCTAATGGACTGATATGCGTAATCAAGTAGTACTCCTTTACCCCATGGGTTCTTGATAGGTGAATTGTACCGCAAATACACTAGTGCATTTACTTTTCAACTGTTTTTCAAGCATTTTTTAACTACATGTGTACTTATTGGCGAGCCAAACGACCAAGTTCAGGTTCAAAAATTTCATTACTACGCCATGGGTTAATGTCCAGCCCCCCGCGGCGGGTATAACGCGCGTAAACACTCAATTTTTCGGGTCTACACAGTTGCATAATGTCGTTAAAAATTCGTTCAACACACTGCTCATGAAACTCATTATGATGGCGAAACGAAACCAAATAGCGTAAGAGCGCTTCATGATTGATTTTAGGACCATGGTAGTGGATTTGTACAGAGCCCCAGTCAGGTTGATTTGTAATCAAACAATTCGATTTTAGCAAATGACTGACTAATGTTTCTTCAACAATCGGTTCTTGAGTACAACCCGCTAGATAGTCACGATTAAACTCGTACTGTTCGATAGTAATGTCTTGCTCATCAATACACAGCCCTTTAAAGGGTAAGATTGGCTGATGAGAAAAAGCCTCTAGCTTATGAAGTGTAACGTCAACTTTGCCATTAGCACAGTGGCTTAAGTCATTTTGCAAAACGCTTCGCACATTTTCCCAAGTTTCAAAGCGAGTTTGATTAAAGCTGTTGAGATAGAGCTTAAAACTTTTAGACTCAATCAGGTTGTCACTTGTTGCATCCACACTGATTGAACCAATAGCCACTTGGGGAACGCCACTTTGATTTAGCCAAGAAAGTTCATATAAGGTCCAAATATCAGCACCATGAAATGGCAGTGAATTTGCATAAATATCCAGTGGATCACGGTTTAAGCTCCTAGGGACGGGCTGCAGTAGCGAGGCATCGTATTGGTCGTGATACGCCGTTTTTTTCCCGAGGGTTAAATTGTCAAGAGCGGGATTGTTCTGGTAGTGTGACATAGTGATCCTTATACTTCATAAACAAAATGAGGCTAAAAGGCGCAATGAGTACATTTTATTCGCCTGCAAACATCTGTCATAATACCATTTATCCATCATATTGACGTCTTTCAATTTAGGCTAGCCGTAAAAATTACGTAATTATGAATACAATACTCTCTCAAGCGTTACAGCGTTTTACTCAAAACTATATTTCAGCGTGGGAACAACAAACGGGGTTACCACCTGCATCTGTTGATTTATATGGTATTCCTTCTCCTTGTGTCGTGAGAACAGGCGAGAACTGGGTCTATTGGGAACCGCAAGCATTTCCCATTAAGGATGCACATTTAAATAAAGTCGCTACGGCATTGGATATCAGTTTACAGGACGATATTCATCACTTTTATACCACTCAGCTGGCTGGGGATATGAAAGCCACATTTCGTGATATTACCTTAAGTTTGGTACAAGTATGGAATGAAGAGGATTTTATTCGCTTACAAGAAAATTTAATTGGGCATTTAGTTACTCAAAAGCGTTTAAAGTTATCGCCAACTCTGTTTATTGCCACAATAGACTCTGAAATTGAAATGATCTCGTTGTGTAATTTGACAGGGGAGGTGATCTTAGAAAAATTTGGTAGCCAAGAGCGGCGCGTACTTTCACCAAATTTAGCGAGTTTTATTGGAGAGTTACTCCCTGTTGTTGAGCTTCAGGAGTAAGTATTTTAGGATAAATGTTGTAAGTCAGGACTTACAATTGGGTTAAGTAATTTCTCAAAGTTATTTAATTTTATTTAAATGATAATTAATTAACTTTTAATATCATGACGTTACTACCAATAATGGAAACGCCGCTTTTTAAAATTAATTTTTGTTTGCTCAGCTAGGTTGTTTCATTAATAGATTTAATACATTCTTATGCCGCTGGACAGGGTAAGTTCGTTTAGCTTTTTATACATCGTAATGTATAAAAAATGAAAAAACCAAAGCGATGGACTGCTTAATAGGCAGGAACAACCTATTAAATTGTTTTATTCAACAGGATGTTGAACGACAGGATGTCGTTTTGCAGGATGCATTAAAATCTAAAATGTGATGTTAAGCCAGTCGGCCTGATTTAGGCCGGCTGGCTTTTTTTGTTATTCTAGCTTGTAATCAACGGATTGTTACTTCGTTGAGTTCGCACTGAGTGATGCAATAATTTCTTGGCTCATCGCATCACGAAGTGCTTCACGTCGACGAAATTCAGCACGACGCTGGCTTTTCACGGATTCTATATCACGAACTGGCTCTTGTAATGGAAGCTGGTACCAACCATCAGATGATAATGTTGCACTACATTCTTGCCAAAAAGTATCATAGCTCGATTTTAAATGTTGGCTCTTAATATGGCTATTGTTTGAAATGCCTTGGATTGATGTCACTTTGAAATAGGTCGCGACAGCATAAACAGCAGACATTAATAGGTTTTTGGGCCTCATACCATGCATTTGTTTGGTGATTAGGCGAACCTGCTCAACACTTTGGTCGGTTGATGGGCCTTGCAGTGAGCAAACATAGAGTTGCCCTTCAGGCCCAAAAGAAAAACTCATTAAATAGATATCATCACCCGTTTCATTACGCAGGTGTAAGGTAAGATCGCCTTCTCTTGGGTATTGAGAATAAATCAAGGTGAGCTGTGCAAAATCACCAGATTTCAGCTCAATATTTGCAACAGTTAACCCTTCACGTTTTGCCGAAAACATTTTTTCGACGGCTTTAGGGGTAAAGGTTTTTTCAATTAAATCCAGTGTATAGCTTGCTGTCAGCAATTTTTGCTTTCCACTCCAAGCTTTATGCAGATATTTATTAATTGGGCGCTCAATAAAATGGGGAACTCCGTTAATTGCAGAAGCGAGCTGAGCACTTTGATATGTCTGACACATGCCTTGGTACTGTTGATATTGCACTGAAGGGAGTTTCGCTATGCGAATTTTTCTTTTGAGCTCAACATATTTACCACTGAAGGCCTTCCATGCCTTATTTTCCTTGCGCCACTGCTTTAGTAATCCCATAGATAGACCATTTTATTGTTAATTATTTTGCTAAAATTCAATTAAAAAAAAACATTTCATTATATCCGTATACACCCTAACAAAACATCAACGAAACTTATTGAATTGAATTTATTATGAATAAATAAATGCAATAGAAGTAAACCCGCTTGTATATAAGACAGAACAACCCCATTTATCCGACAGAATCATTGGCAAAATTACAGTATATTTCGCAGCATAAAGGTTAAAAGGGTTAAATATGAACAAAGAACAACGCATTGTTGAAAAGCTTCGCCATCTCGAAGAGGAAATGAAATTAAAATTATTGTGGCGTGAGCATCCACCTGAACAGGATGCGTTTAAAAGTGTCGAGCCATTTTGTATTGATACGATGGAAGCACTGGAATGGCTACAATGGATCTTAATTCCACGTTTACAAGCGATTATTGACCAAGGTGGCATGTTACCTGCAAATTTTGCTATCGCGCCGTATTTTGAAGAAGCCTATAAGCACGATGAAGAAGAGCAATATGTGGCTCTTATCCAGCACTTGCGTGAGCTAGACAGCATCTTTTCAACTAATTCAAACGGGTGATTGATGTTAGAAATCATTTATCAAGATGAATATATGATTGCGGTGAATAAACCCGCAGGTATGTTAGTTCACCGCAGTTGGTTAGATAGCAAAGAAACTGTTTTTGTGATGCAAACATTGCGTGACCAAATTGGCCAATATGTTTATCCCATTCATCGTCTCGATAGACCGACATCAGGTATTTTATTATTTGCGTTATCGAGTGACATTGCGAGGTTGCTAGCTACTCAGTTTGAAAAACATCAGTTAGAGAAAACGTATCATGCCATTGTGCGTGGCTATCTGACAGATGAGCAAACTATTGATTACCCTTTACTGGAAGAGTTAGACAAAATTGCAGACAAACATGCCACTCGGGAGCCTGTGTTACAAGAGTGCATTACCCATTGCCGTCCAATTGCGACGGTGGAATGCCCTGTGGCCATCGGTCGCTATGAAACGGCACGGTTTAGTTTAGTCGAATTAACACCACAAACAGGTCGAAAACATCAGCTCAGGCGGCATATGTCTCACTTACGTCACCCAATTATTGGGGATAGTAAACATGGTGACTTACGCCAAAATCGAGGGGTAACAGAACATTTTTCTGTGTCGCGTCTAATGTTGCACGCAAGTCAATTAAATTTAAGTCATCCTATAACAGAAGAAAATATATCTCTGGTTGCACCTTGGGATGCACAATGGATATCACTGATTGAGCAGTTTGGATGGTCAGCACAAGTCGCTAATTTAAGTATGAAAGTTATTAATCCATCAGTTTAAATAAATTTAGAGGGAGGCGTTATGTCAAAAATAGGTATCTTTGTTGGTACTGTCTATGGCAACTCTTTAGCTGTGGCTGAAATAGCACAAGAAATCTTAGAGGAACGAGGGCATGAAGTGGTTGTCTTTGACGAACCCACTCTGAATGATTGGCAATTATACAATTCAGGAAATGAAATTGCGTTAATCGTGACTTCCTCTACAGGACAAGGTGATTTACCTGACTCTATTGCACCACTTTTTAATGAAATCAATGATGTTGTTGGTTACCAACCTGATTTACGTTATGGGTTAATTTCCTTAGGTGATAGCAGTTATGAAAGTTTTTGTGGCGCTGGGTTACGTTTTGATGAAGTGCTGACCGAACAATCAGCTACGCGTATTGGTGATATTCTTTTTATTGACGCTATTGAAGTGGATGTTCCTGAAGAGTTTGCAAAACCGTGGGTTGAAGCGTGGAGTGAATTACTTTAAGTACCTGCACCGTGGAGTAACCCTTTTCGATGCGAATTCAGGTGATTTCACGGCGCAGTAAATTATTTTGCAGGTCAGTTACTTACGAGTCAGTTTTTCTAAGTCAGCTTCAATTTCTGCAATTTTGTTTGAAACTACATGTTCTAAATGACGTAAGTCATCAAGGATTTTGTGTTTTAAATCAATATCAGTTTTATCTGTTTGGCAAATTTGATCAAGTTCTTCAATGGCATAGCGAAGGTTGGTGTTAATTTCGTGGATCTCTTTGAAATTATTACCACCATCCGCGATAGTTTTACGTTGGCGTGGGTATTTGAATTTTACACTTTTGGCAAAAAATTCCCCTTTGTCTTTACGGAAGTAAATTTTCAAAATATCGTTATTTGCTTCTTGGCGCAGGGTATAGCGGTCGATATCCTGAGGGTTACTAATGCCTAAACTTTTCAAATTATCGTACATGTTAGCTCGCTTAACTGTAGAGTCAGAGTCGGTGAACAGAATAATCGTGTGAACAGGCCGCAACAATACCAGTCTATTTCTCTTGTACTGTGCTATTGACCTAAAGACGTAAATAACATTAAGCCATTACGTAAATAGCATCATGATAATGAAAAATAAAATAATACAGTTTTATTGATGGTAAACGGCAAAAGTCACGAACATATTATGCGCGATTTCTCGAAATTGACCAACTTCTCTTTGCAATAAAACGGTGAAAAGAAAAAGGAGATGTGGGGGAGATAAGGGAACTTGGCCACCCGAGTTGCATACAGCGTATGCATTTCGGGATAGCTTCGTTTTACCAGATTACTGCTAAGTGATTCAAAAACAGCAGTAAAAGGTTCAGGAGGAGAAACTGTTAGAAAACTAGTTATTCATCAATAGTTCTTAATAATTCATTGATGCCAACTTTTCCGCGCGTTTTTTCATCCACTTTCTTGACGATGACTGCACAATATAAGCTGTAGTTACCCTCTTTCGACGGTAAATTGCCTGATACAACGACAGACCCCGCAGGAACGCGGCCATAAAAAATTTCGCCCGTTTCACGGTCATAAATTTTAGTGCTTTGCCCCAAATAGACGCCCATGGAAATCACCGAGCCTTCCTCGACAATGACACCTTCAACAACTTCAGAGCGTGCGCCAATAAAGCAGTTGTCTTCGATAATGGTTGGGTTCGCTTGTAATGGTTCTAACACGCCACCAATACCGACACCGCCAGATAAATGCACGTTTTTACCAATTTGCGCACAAGAGCCCACTGTTGCCCAAGTATCGACCATTGTTCCTTCATCGACATAGGCACCAATATTGACATAAGATGGCATGAGTACACTGTTCTTGGCGATATAGGCACCTTTACGAACCGCGGCAGGTGGTACAACGCGAAAACCTTCTTTTTCGAAGCGTGTTTGGTCGTAATCGGCAAATTTCATTGGTACTTTGTCGAAGTAGCGACTTTCAGCACCGTCAATCACTTGATTGTCTTGGATACGAAATGACAGTAAGACGGCCTTTTTTAACCATTGGTGAGTGACCCAGACACCTGCGATTTTTTCGGCAACACGTAGTTTACCGCTATCTAATAACGCGATAGTGTCCAAAACGGCTTGTTTAACGGGGGCTGAAACCGTATTTGGCGTGATGTTAGCACGGTCTTCAAATGCGTTTTCAATGATCGCTTGTAAATGCTGCATTGATTCTATTTCCCTCTTGAATAACATAAAAGTGAGCGTTCACCATAAAAATGTGATGAACGTTATATTTTATCCTTCGATTGTAGGGCTTCTGTCAACCTTTCTGATAACACTTGTTGCATTTTTTTATCGAGTGCTTTGTGTTCTTTATCTGCTAACACAAAAAAATCCTCTACTTTTTCGCCAATTGTGGTGATCCTCGCGCCGTATAAAGAAATTTCTAGCTGTGCAAAAATATGGCCAATTCTTGCCAGCAAACCGGGCTGGTCTAACGCGAATAATTCCATGTAGGTACGGCGTTCATTGGTGGAGTGCAAGAAGTTGACCTTAGTAGGAACCGTAAAATGGCGCAATTTAGAGGGCAATGTACGTTGTTTCGGCAGGGAAATTTCAGGTTGCTGTACCGCCAGTAACAACATTTTGCGTATGTGGTCATAACGGTCTTTGGCGAGCGGCGAGCCATTTGGCTCAAGGACTACAAAGGTATCCATCGCCATATTGTCTTTATTGGTGAATATTTGAGCACTGTGAATGCTTAAATTGCGACGGTCTAGTTCACTGGCTACGGCGGCAAACAGATGCGATTTATCGTGACACCAAATAAAAATTTCTGTTCCACCATGTTTCGGTTGAGTGCTGATTAGCACTAAAGGCTGAGTTAAATCATGATGTAACAGGTTTTTGGCATGCCAAGCGAGTTGCGACGGGGTGTGGCGTAAAAAATAGTCGGCATGGCAGCGTGACCACAGTTTTTGCAGTTTCTCTTCATCAATTGCAAGAGGGCGAAGCAGAGATAACGCTTGATTGCGGTGATGGCGAATGCGCTCCCGTAAATCTGGCGTACTTTGCATGCCTTGGTTGAGCTGATGTTCCGTTGATAGGAAGAGTTCGCGAATTAAGCTCTGCTTCCAGCTGTTCCATAAAGTGCTATTGGTGGCGCAAATATCTGCAACCGTTAGACACATCAAATAGTTAAGTCGAGAAACCGATTTCACCTCACCTGCAAATTGCTTGATAACATCAGGGTCTTGAATATCTCGGCGTTGAGCAGTAACCGACATCAATAAGTGGTTTTTAACAAGCCATGCAGCAAGCTCAGCTTCTTTTGCTGATAAATCATGCAGTAGCGCAAAGTCATACACAAAATCAGCGCCTAAATCGGAGTGATCCCCTGAACGGCCTTTGGCGATATCATGGAAGATAGCCGCAAGGCGTAAAATCTCAGGTTGCAGCAGTTTAGGGTAAACGCTGACACACAAAGGGTGCTCGCGACGGTTTTCTTCAAGTGTAAAACTGTCGATTTTTTGTAAAACACGGATGGTGTGCTCGTCAACGGTATAGGCGTGAAACAAGTCAAACTGCATTTGCCCAACAATGTTGCTCCAAAGCGGCGTATAGGCGCTAAGTACGCTGTGTAGGTGCATGGGAACAAATGCGCCTTTAATTGCTCGTGGGTGGCGCAGAATTTTTAGGAACAACTTGCGTGCCTCAGGGATTTCACACAGTGGCACGCTCAAGTTTCGTCGAGCAAAGCGCAGTAGACGCAATGTTGTGGAATAGATACCCGTGATGTTTGGATAGCGAGCCATTTGGTAGAACATTTTTAAAATAGCGGCAGGTTGGTTGATAAATAGGTTTTCATCGATAACATCAATTAATGTGCCGCGTAATTGAAATTGTGAATCAATCGGTCGCGGTTTTTCATTTGGTTTAAGGGTTAAAATCGCTTCATCAAATAGCTGTAATAGCATTTGATTTAGCTCCCTCACGCGGCGAGTCACACGATAAAAATCTTTCATCATGCGTTCTACAGGCTGATTTTTCTCACCGACATAGCCTAGTAAACGTGCAACGCTAAATTGGCGATCGAACAGTAAACGGTTATCGTGGCGCTTCACCACTAAGTGGAGCGCGAAACGAATTTTCCATAAAAAAGTGAGGCATTCTTTGAGCTCTTGGCGTTCTTCTTCAGTCAAAAAACCAAAACCAACCATCTCATCTACTGTGGTCGCACCAAAATGGCGCCTTCCAACCCAAAGTAAGGTATGAATATCCCGTAGGCCTCCAGGGCTGCTTTTGATGTCGGGTTCTAAATTGTAACTGGTACTATGGTAACGCTGGTGGCGTTCTTGTTGCTCAGCAATTTTTGCCGCAAAAAAGGTGGCTGATGGCCAAAAATCATCACTGAAAATGGTTTTTTGTAGCGATAAGAAAAGGGTGATATCACCGCAAATAAGCCGTGATTCGATTAAATTGGTTGCTGTTGTTAAATCGGCATTGCCTGCTTCGATACATTCAGCAAGAGAACGGACGCTATGCCCAATATCAAAGCGTAAGTCCCACAGTAACGTGATAAATTGGCCAATTTTTGTAGCGATATCCTCGGGAAGTGGTTGTTTACTGAGAATTAAAATATCAATATCAGAAAGTGGATGGAGCTCATGTCGCCCATAGCCCCCGACAGCCACAAGGGACATATTTGCTTGTTTGTCGAATTCGAAAGCCTGCCAAAGCCTTGTTAGCAAAGCATCAAGGTAATCACTGCGAACGTGAATTAAATCAACCACATTTTTACCTTGATTAAAGCTGTCTTCAAGCCAACGATCAAAATCATCAACATGTTGCCTTAAGGTAATGAGGTCAAGGTCGTGGGCAGTGAAGTGGTTTGGTGCAAGATATGTTGCAGAGGATGCCGTCATCTTTATCTTTCCGTATTGATAGCCATAAAGAAACTACGACCAGCTTACGGTTTTTTGTGAAAGATGAACAGAGGAAGAACCCTCTTAATCGAGGGTTCTTGGGGAAATTTATTCGTTAACTAAAACCGCAGAAATAAACGGCTCTTCTTCTTTACGCAGTGTGAGGATCTCACAGCCATTGTCGGTGACAACTAAGGTGTGCTCATATTGTGCAGACCAGCCGCGATCTTTGGTTTTTACCGTCCAGCCATCTTTCATCGTGCGAATACGGTGGTCGCCTGTATTAACCATCGGTTCGATGGTGAATGCCATGCCTTTTTGCAGAATGACGCCACTGTCATCTGCATCATAATGCAGCACTTGTGGCTCTTCATGGAAACCTTCGCCAATACCGTGACCACAATATTCACGAACAACGGAGAAACTTTGTTTTTCAACGAATTCTTGAATCGCTTTACCGATGGTACGTAGGCGAATGCCAGGTTTAACCATACGAATGGCTAAATATAGGCTTTCTTGGGTGACTTGGCACAGGCGTTCGCCTTGAATAGTTGGTTTTCCAACAATAAACATCATTGAAGTATCGCCGTGGAAGCCTTCTTTAATCACGGTGACATCGATATTCACGATGTCACCGTCTTTTAGGATTTTTTCATCGCTTGGAATACCGTGGCAGATAACATCATTAACGGAAATACAAACGGATTTTGGAAAACCATGGTAGTTCAGGCATGCTGGAATTGCTTGTTGTGTATCAACAATGTGTTGATGGCAAAGTCTATCCAGCTCACCTGTGCTAACACCTGGTACCACATGCGGTGCGATCATTTCTAATACTTCGGCAGCTAAGCGGCCAGCAACACGCATTTTCTGAATATCTTCTTCAGTTTTGATAATAATAGCCATGAGTTCAGTCCATTCATGCCAGCAATGATTGATGACATGTTAAAAAATGAGAGGTTGAAAATGGGTTTTTGAGACCATTTTTTAGCATTAATAACACTTATGGTAACAGCCACCGCATTTTCTGCCAACTAGCTATCGAAAGGTTCGAGAGTTGAAGTTGCTATTAGAATAAGGTAACAGAAGCGAGCGGCTTGTTCATTTTGAGCTTTTAACCGCACAAATTGCAAAAAACACCAGTAAGTGAATGAGTATCCATTATAAAAATAGGGCTTTTTCATCACATCAAAAAAGGTCTATAATTAACCCAATACGGATCACGTATTAGATAGGCGAAATGCGAACCATAAAATCCATTTTTCACGCATTTTTATGTGTGAAAAAATCAACAAAAGTTGGCTTCTAAGTTGGTTTTATGGTATAAAGCGCGCCGGCAATCCATATTATTTCTTCTCATCTTCATTGAAATGTCAACTTATGGCAGCAAAATGAGGTTTCCTGAAAAGGAAATTGGATTTGCGAAACTTAAACTCAATTGTGTATAACACACACGAATCGACACGTGCGCCGGGGTGCTCTTATGCGTTTAGACGCAGCTTTGGAGTCGGTAGTATGGGATTCGTGGAGGCATAACCCCAATTACTTAAATACAGAGGTATTAAATGGCAACTGTTTCCATGCGCGATATGTTACAAGCGGGCGTTCACTTTGGTCACCAGACTCGTTACTGGAACCCAAAAATGAAACCTTTCATTTTCGGCGCGCGTAATAAAGTTCATATCATCAACCTGGAAAAAACTGTTCCAATGTTCAACGAAGCTCTGGCTGAGTTGACTAAAATTGCTTCTCGTAAAGGCAAAATTCTGTTTGTTGGTACTAAACGTGCTGCAAGCGAAGCCGTTCAAGAAGCTGCTAACAGCTGTGACCAATATTTCGTTAACCACCGTTGGTTAGGCGGAATGTTGACTAACTGGAAAACTGTTCGTCAGTCAATCAAACGTCTGAAAGATTTAGAAGTTCAATCACAAGACGGTACTTTCGACAAACTGACCAAGAAAGAAGCGCTGATGCGTACTCGTGAACTTGGCAAGTTAGAAAACAGCTTAGGCGGTATCAAAGATATGGGCGGTTTACCTGACGCTCTGTTCGTTATCGATGCAGACCACGAACACATTGCTATCAAAGAAGCAAACAACCTGGGTATCCCAGTATTTGCTATCGTTGATACTAACTCTGATCCAGATGGTATTGATTTCATTATCCCTGGTAACGACGATGCAATCCGTGCAATCAAACTGTATCTGGGCGCTGTAGCAAGCACCGTTCGTGAAGGTCGTTCGCAAGATCTGGCTGTTCAAGCAGAAGAAAGCTTAGTAGAAGCTGAATAATAAGGTTTTAACCTTATTAACAGGTATTGCTATACAGGTACTGCTATATGTTAGAAGGGGCCTGATTTAGGCCCCTTTTATATATGAATCAGAACTATCCACGTGGGGAAGACTCTCACGGGGAATATCGAGGAATAAATCACATGTCTGGAATTACCGCTGCATTGGTAAAAGAACTGCGCGAACGTACTGGCGCAGGTATGATGGAATGTAAAAAAGCACTTGTTGAAGCTAATGGCGACATCGAATTAGCGATTGATAACATGCGTAAATCAGGTCAAGCAAAAGCGGCTAAAAAAGCAGGCCGTGTTGCAGCTGAAGGTGTTATCCTGACTGAAGTTTTCAACGATGGTAAAACAGGTGCTCTGGTTGAGCTGAACTGTGAAACTGACTTCGTTGCTAAAGACGCAGGTTTCTTAGCATTCGGTAAAGAAGTTTTAGCTTCTGTTGTTGCTGATAAAAATGCTGACATCGACGCGCTGAAAGCAAAATTCGAAGAAGCTCGTACAACATTAGTTGCGAAAATTGGTGAAAACATCAATATTCGTCGCGTTGCTATTCTGGAAGGCGCACAAGTAGGTAGCTACCTGCACGGTGCTCGTATTGGTGTTTTAGTCGCTGGCGAAGGCGCAGACGAAGAATTACTGAAACACATCGCTATGCACATCGCTGCAAGCAAACCTGAATATGTGACTCCAGACAACGTTCCAGCTGATGTTGTTGCTCATGAGCACCAAATTCAGTTAGACATCGCAATGCAATCAGGTAAACCACGCGAGATCGCTGAAAAAATGGTTATCGGTCGCATGAACAAATTCACTGGCGAAATCTCTTTGACTGGCCAACCTTTCGTCATGGATCCAAGCAAATCTGTTGGTGACTTACTGAAAGAGAAAGGTGCTACTGTTTCTGGTTTCCTTCGTTTCGAAGTTGGTGAAGGTATCGAGAAAGTTGAAACTGACTTTGCAGCAGAAGTTGCTGCGATGAGCAAGTAATCAACTAAGGGCCGCCAATTGGCGGCTCTGTTTTATTCACGTTTCTTTCAAGTAAACAAACATGAGTTAGCGGGTATGAGAGACCATCAACGTTATCTTTTGGCTTGAAATATTACGTGGGTAATTAAGGTTTAAAAATCTATTCAAATTTAGGTATGTAGAACCTGTGTGTTCTGCGTATGTTACCCCAATAAATAATCTGTTAGGACAGAACACCATGGCTACCAATGCAAAACCCGTTTATCAGCGTATTCTGCTTAAATTAAGTGGCGAAGCCTTACAAGGCGCAGAAGGTTTTGGTATCGATGCTAGCGTTTTAGATCGTATGGCTCAGGAAATCAAAGAACTCATAGAACTGGGTATACAGGTCGGTGTGGTTATTGGCGGTGGTAACCTGTTTCGTGGTGCTGGTTTGGCACAAGCTGGTATGAACCGTGTTGTCGGTGACCACATGGGTATGTTAGCCACGGTGATGAACGGACTCGCTATGCGCGATGCTTTGCACCGTGCTTATGTGAATGCAAGACTGATGTCTGCTATTCCATTAAACGGCGTCTGTGATAATTACAGCTGGGCGGAAGCCATCAGCTTGCTACGTCACGGCCGTGTTGTTATTTTTTCTGCGGGAACAGGTAATCCATTCTTTACAACAGACTCTGCAGCGTGTTTACGCGGTATTGAAATTGAAGCGGATGTTGTGTTAAAAGCCACAAAAGTTGATGGCGTCTATTCAGCTGATCCAGCAAAAGACCCTGATGCTGTATTATATGAAAACCTGAATTATCAAGAGGTTTTGGAACGTGAATTAAAAGTGATGGACTTAGCTGCCTTCACATTAGCTCGCGATCATAACTTACCAATTCGTGTTTTCAATATGAATAAACCAGGTGCATTACGCCGTGTTGTCATGGGCGAAAACGAAGGTACTCTGATTTCTCACAACTAATACTCAGAGACATAGCCTGAGTTTAAATGTATTATCTAAGATAAATTCAGACAATTTAAGCGAGGTCGCATTGCGGCCTTTAATAATCAGTTCTTAAGGGTTGAAAACGTGATTAACGAAATCCAAAAAGATGCTCAAGACCGTATGGAAAAGAGCCTTGAAGCATTCAAAAACCAAATCAGCAAAGTTCGTACAGGCCGTGCATCTCCAAGTTTATTAGATGGTATCACTGTTGAATATTATGGCTCAGCGACACCATTGCGCCAATTAGCTAACGTGACGGTTGAAGATTCACGTACATTAGCTATTTCTGTTTTTGACCGTAGCATGTCACCTGCGATTGAAAAAGCGATTATGGCGTCTGATTTAGGCTTGAACCCATCTTCTGCTGGCACTGTTATCCGTGTTCCGCTTCCTCCGTTAACGGAAGAACGTCGTAAAGACTTAATTAAAGTGGTTCGTGGTGAAGCGGAGCAAGGTCGTATCGCTGTTCGTAACGTGCGTCGTGACGCTAATGACAAAGTAAAAGCGCTGCTAAAAGATAAAGAAATTAGTGAAGATGATGAGCGTCGTTCACAAGATGACATTCAAAAGCTGACTGATAGCTACATCAAGAAAGTTGATGAATCATTAGCGCAAAAAGAAGCAGAATTGATGGAGTTTTAATCCATTATGATGATAAAGCCACCAATGCAAACTGTAAAAGTGTGCGTTAGCGTGGCTTTATTATTTTTCGTACCCATTAAAAAATCCTTTCTTATCACTAAGCTGATATAATCTCAGTATTGAATTAATACAGAGTATCCGATCACTATGAAACGTCTGACAGTCCTGGGTTCAACAGGTTCAATTGGTACTAATACACTTTCTGTTGTTCGTCAAAATCCTGAAAAATTCCAAGTTCTTGCCCTTGTTGCAGGTAAAAATGTTGCCGAAATGGCAAAGCAGTGTCTTGAGTTTAATCCGAAATATGCCGCCATGGCGGATGAGTTATCGGCGAAGGCATTACGGACAATTTTATCTGAGAATAATAACAAAACAGAAGTGTTGTCGGGCAAACAAGCAGCAATTGACCTTGCAGGCCTTGATGAGGCAGACCAAGTAATGTCAGCAATCACGGGTGTTGCTGGGCTATTACCCACCTTGGCGGCGATCCGCAAAGGTAAAAGAATATTATTAGCGAATAAAGAGTCTTTAATTACCAGTGGCCGCTTATTCTTTAATGAGATTCGACAACATAATGCCTCAGTCTTTCCAATTGATAGTGAGCATAATGCTATCTTCCAAAGTTTACCTGAAATTATTCAGCTCAACTTAGGTTTTGCTGATTTAACGGCTTCAGGTATTTCCAGTATTGTTTTAACAGGCTCAGGTGGCCCATTTAGAGATACACCACTATCGCACTTTGATAACGTGACGCCAGATGAAGCGTGTAATCACCCGAATTGGTCGATGGGACGTAAAATTTCAGTTGATTCAGCGACTATGATGAATAAAGGGCTAGAATATATTGAAGCCTGTTATTTCTTCAATGCAAATGCTGATCAGATGGAAGTGATTATTCACCCGCAATCGGTGATCCACTCAATGGTGAGGTATCGTGATGGCAGCGTCATCGCACAGCTTGGTACCCCTGATATGCGCACCCCAATTTCGTATAGCATGGCTTACCCACAGCGTATTATGTCAGGCGCAAAACCGCTTGATTTCTCTAGCCTTTCATCGTTAACATTTGTGCAACCTGATTATCAGCGCTACCCTTGTTTGAAACTTGCTATTGATGCGTGTCATCAAGGGCAAGCAGCGACAACAGCACTGAATGGGGCAAATGAAATGACGGTAGCGGCGTTCCTTGAAGGGAAAATTCGTTTTACAGATATCGCGAAAATTAATCACAAAATCCTAGAAAACCAAGTTTTTTCTGAACCTGTTTCTATTGAAGAGGTCTTAGAAATCGATGAATGTGCACGTCGTGATGCGATAAAAATAATCGCTCAGACAGTTTAAGCTTGGTATGTGATTTATTTAGTTGCTGATAACCATAATTTATCTTTAATATGTGATGCGTTTAAAAAAAGAAAGATAACCTAGTATTTAGCAGAGAATTAAGGATGTGTCTTATCAGCAAACTTAATAATAGTGGTTATTATTGAGTGGTATTCTCAAAGCGGTACTTACAAGGATTAACATTTAATGAACTCTAGTGGTGAAAATCTCTCTGAATCGATGATGCCTAAGCATGTCGCTATCATTATGGATGGTAATGGGCGATGGGCAAAACAGAGAGGAAAACTCAGAATAACAGGCCATAAGGCAGGTGTTGAATCTGTACGTAATTCTGTGCGTTTTGCGGTAAAAAATAAAATCAGCTCGCTCACGCTTTATGCATTTAGCAGTGAAAATTGGCGAAGGCCTGAAAAAGAAGTCAGTTCGTTGATGGAATTATTCGTTTTTGCACTCGATAATGAAGTCAAAAACCTACACAAGAACAATGTTAAATTAAAAGTGATAGGGGATATTGACCGTTTTAGCGAGCGTCTTAGAAAACGCATTGATAAAGCAGAAGCACTGACGCAAAACAATACAGGCTTAATATTAAATATTGCAGCGAACTATGGTGGGCGCTGGGATATCGCCAATAGTGTGAAGCAAATCTTTGCAAAAGTGCAAAGTGGTGAGCTGTCTATTGATGATATCAGTGAAGACTCTATTAATAACTCAATCTGTATGCATGACCAAGAGAATGTCGACTTAGTCATCAGAACAGGGGGAGAACATCGAATTAGCAACTTCCTATTATGGCAAGTCGCTTATGCGGAATTTTATTTCACCAACGTTTTGTGGCCAGATTTTGATGAAATGGTGTTTCAGGATGCGGTTGATGCATTTAGTAAGCGCGAGCGTCGTTATGGTGGGGCTGAATCAGATGACGAACTCGTCAAAGAATAGGGGATAGATGTGCTGAAATATCGTTTGCTTACTGCGATAGTATTGATACCAATTGTTATTGCGGCGTTGTTTTTTCTTTCTCCAGCGAATTTTGGTTTAGTTGTGATTGCTGTTTCTGCACTAGGTGCTTGGGAATGGGCACAATTTGCAGGATGGCACTCACAGGTTAAACGAATTAGCTTAGCGGTTGTTTTTGCTGCAATATTACTTGCAATACAATTTTCAATCCCTGACATCACGGTATTATCCAATGCGCCAATGATCCTTTATGGACTATGGGCAGGGCTGGTCTGGTGGGTTGTTGCTATTATCCTTGTTGTCACTTATCCAGCATCAGCGTCATGGGGTAAATCTGTTATTATTCGCTTATTATTTGGGGTATTAACCATAATCCCTTTCTACTGCGGAATGATGGCACTACGTACCGTGGGCTACCAGAATGACACCGCTATTGGTGCATGGTGGCTACTGTATGTCATGTTATTGGTATGGGGGGCAGACTCTGGTGCTTATGCCTTTGGTCGTACGATTGGCCGTAATAAAATGGCCCCAAAAGTCTCGCCAGGCAAAACGTGGGAAGGCCTCGTTGGTGGTTTAATCACTGCTGGGATTATTTCTTGGGTATTTAGTGCATATGCGCCAATCCCTGCTATGCCAGATTATTTGCTAGTGACTTCAATTATTGTTGTTGTAGTATCTGTATTTGGCGATTTAACGGAAAGTATGTTTAAGCGCCAATCTGGTATTAAAGATAGTAGTCATTTAATCCCTGGTCACGGTGGTATCCTTGACCGTATTGATAGCTTAACTGCAGCAATTCCAGTGTTTGCTGGGCTGAATTTGTTAATTTTTAACGGCTTTGGGCTGTAGGAAGATAAATGGGATTTATTTGGAGCTTAGCGGCATTTATTATTGCAATTGGTGTGCTGATAACCGTACACGAATTTGGCCATTATTGGGTTGCACGTCGCTGTGGCGTTTATGTTGAGCGTTTCTCCATTGGCTTTGGTAAAACGTTGTGGCGTAAAGTAGATAAACACGGTACTGAGTTTGTCCTTGCGTTAATCCCGCTGGGCGGTTATGTCAAAATGTTGGATGAACGTGTTGGTGACGTTTCTCCTGAACGCCGACATGAAGCATTTAACAATAAAACGGTAGGGCAACGTGCGGCAATTATTAGTGCTGGCCCAATTGCGAACTTTTTGTTAGCTATTGTTGTCTACTGGATAGTCTTTATGATTGGTGTTCCTTCTGTTAAGCCAGTTATTGAGGATATAAAACCTGGTTCGATTGCAGCAGTTGCGAATTTTGAACCCAAAATGGAACTAAAATCCATTGATGGTATCGAAACACCTGATTGGAATTCGGCGCGCTTAGCATTAGTTGGCAAAATAGGTGATCGCGAGTTAACTGCGCAAGTGTTGCCACAAGGGTATAGTGAACCCATAACCAAAACAGTTGATTTAACTGACTGGAAATTTGATCCTGAAAAGCAAGATCCGATTTTGTCACTGGGTATTATGCCAGTTTCAGTCAGAATTGACCCTGTGATTCAAAAAGTAACAGCGGGTCAAGCTGGTGAACGCGCGGGCTTAATTCCAGGCGATAGAATTGTGAGTGTTAACGGTGAGGAACTTGGGTATTGGAATCCTGTGACTCGAATTATTCGTATGAATCCGGGAACACCGTTAAAATTAGAAATTGAACGTTCTTCACAACGTATTTCACTCACCTTAACGCCAGACAGCCAAGATGGGCAGCATGGTGAGAAAATTGGATTTGCGGGGGTGGAACTTTCAGTGTTACCGTTGGCAGATGAATATAAAATGGTTCAGCAATACGGGCCATTTTCTGCGTTTTACCAAGCAAGTGATAAAACGTGGCAGTTGATGAAGCTAACGGTCAACATGATGGGTAAATTAGTTGTTGGGGATGTCAAACTCAATAACTTAAGCGGTCCGATATCTATCGCGAAAGGAGCGGGGGTATCAGCCGAATCAGGCTTGGTATATTATTTGATGTTTATTGCGCTTATTAGCGTGAATTTAGGTATCATCAATCTGTTTCCATTGCCTGTTTTAGATGGGGGGCATTTGCTCTTCTTATTAATTGAAAAAATTAAGGGAAGTCCAGTGTCTGAGCGAGTACAAGACTTTAGTTTTCGGATAGGTGCAATGGCATTGATTCTGTTAATGGGACTTGCACTTTTTAATGATTTCTCTCGCTTCTAATTTTGTAAGCTGGGGACCAGTAAGGAATACGCATAACAACGATGGCGATGAAAAAGTTGCTCATAGCGTCGCTGCTTCTAGGCAGCGCCACTGCATACGGTTCAGACGGATTCGTAGTTAAAGACATTCGTTTCGAAGGTCTACAACGCGTCGCCGTTGGTGCAGCATTATTGAACATGCCAGTTAGGGTTGGTGATTCGATTGATAACGACGATATCAGTCGTTCGATTCGTTCACTATTTTCAACGGGTAACTTCGAAGATGTTAGGGTCCTGCGTGATGGAAACACGCTGATCGTTCAAGTTAAAGAGCGGCCAACCATCGCAAGCATCACGTTTACAGGTAATAAATCTGTTAAAGACGATATGCTCAAGCAGAACTTGGAGGCTTCAAATATTCGCGTAGGTGAGGCACTTGACCGCACGACAATCGCGAATATTGAAAAAGGCTTAGAAGACTTTTACTACAGTGTGGGTAAATACAACGCGACAGTGAAAGCCGTTGTGACGCCATTACCGCGTAATCGTGTGGATTTAAAATTTGTATTCTCCGAAGGTGTTTCTGCGCAAATTCAGCAGATTAACATTGTGGGGAACAAAAACTACACGGCTGCTGAATTGGTTAACAAGCTGCAATTACGTGATGATGTCCCATGGTGGAACCTTGCGGCTGACCAAAAATATCAGAAGCAAAAACTGGCAGGTGATTTAGAAACGCTGCGCAGTTTCTATCTTGATCGCGGTTATGCACGCTTTAATATTGACTCAACACAAGTCAGTCTGACCCCAGACAAAAAAGGTATTTACATCACGATTAACATTACTGAAGGCGACCAGTACAAAATTTCTGGCGTTGAAATTAATGGTAATACGGCTGAACATTTAAATGAAATCAAAGAGCTGATCACAATTACACCAGGTGAGTTATACAATGGTGCGCAAGTGACGCGGATGGAAAACCAGATCAAAGAATTGTTTGGTCGTTATGGTTATGCCTATCCACGAGTGATGACTCAGCCTGAAATTAACGACACCGATAAAACAGTTAAATTACATCTGAACATTGATGCAGGTAACCGTTTCTACGTTCGTGAAATTCGTTTCCAAGGTAATGACACCAGTAAAGATACTGTCCTACGTCGCGAAATGCGTCAAATGGAAGGAGCATGGCTGGGGAATGACCTTGTCGAGCTTGGTAAAGAACGTCTGAATCGTACAGGGTATTTCGAAACTGTTGATGTTGAAACTCAGCGTGTGCCAGGCAGCCCTGATCAAGTTGATGTTATCTATAAAGTTAAAGAACGTAATACAGGCTCGATGAACTTCGGTATCGGTTTTGGTACAGAAAGTGGCGTGAGCTTCCAAGTCGGTGTTACACAGGATAACTGGTTAGGTACAGGTAACGCGGTTGGTATCAACGCAAGTAAAAATGACTATTCAACTAACGTTGAGTTCTCCTTTACTGACCCTTACTTCACTGTTAATGGTGTGAGCTTGGGTGGTCGTATTTTCTATAACGACTTTAGTGCGAAAGATGCTGACCTGTCTGGCTATAACAACAAAACGTATGGCTTAGATAGTTTCTTAAGCTTCCCATTCAATGAAAATAACTCTTTCCGTGTGGGAGCGGGTTATGTTCATAACAAACTATCTGATATGCGTGCGCAAGCTGCGATGTGGGATTACCTTGATTCTATGGGTAAAAATCCACCAATCACAGAAAATGGCCGTAATAAAGAAAGTTTTGATGCGGATGACTTTACGCTTAACTTAGGCTGGACATACAACTCGTTAAACCGTGGTTTCTTCCCAACTTCAGGTAATAAAACGAATGTCTCTGGTAAAGTGACTATTCCTGGCTCCGATAACGAATACTATAAATTACGTTTTGATACTGCGCAGTACTACCCATTAGATGAAGATGAAACATGGGTTGTACTGGGTCGTGCTCAAGCAGGTTATGGTGATGGTATCGGCAGCAAGCAAATGCCATTCTATGAAAACTTCTATGCGGGTGGTTCGAGTACCATTCGTGGTTTCCGCTCGAACAATATCGGTCCGAAAGCGGTTTACCTGAAGCGTTTCAAGGATTCAGCAGGGAATTGGGTAAATGGCCCTGAGCCAGGTAGCCCATCGAGTGATGCAGTAGGTGGTAACGCCATGTATGCAGCATCATTTGAGTTAATTACCCCTACACCGTTCCTCGATGAGAAATATTCGAACTCGGTTCGTACCTCTCTTTTCGTTGATGCAGGTACTGTATGGGACACTAACTGGAATAGTATTCCATCCGATTGGCGTGCGGGTATGCCTGACTACGGTAAGGCATCCAATGTCCGTGCTTCAGCGGGTGTGGCTTTACAATGGATGTCCCCACTTGGACCACTGGTCTTCTCTTATGCGCAGCCGATTAAGGACTACGAAGGGGATAAATCAGAACAGTTCCAATTTAATATTGGTAGAACGTGGTAATCTAGTCTAGTTTCTATCTATGAAGGCTCCCATAATTTTATGGGGGCAACCAAAATTTCCAACCATACATATGGGCTAAGGAGTTTAGTGTGAAAAAATTGTTGTGTGCAGCGGGTGTGAGTATTGCTTTAGCAATGTCTGCGGGGGCTTATGCTGAAAAAATCGCTATCGTAAACGTTGGTGAAATTTTCCAAAATATGCCTGCGCGTGAAGCCGTTGCTAAACAGCTTGAAAGCGAATTCAAAAGCCGTGCAACTGAATTGCAGAATTTGGAAAAAGACCTGCAATCGCGCGTAGAAAAACTGCGTCGCGATGGTGCTACCATGAAGCAAAGCGAGCGCGAAAAGCTTGAATCCGAACTCATGACTAAACGTGACACTTTTGCTGAAAAAGCGCAGAAATTTGAAGAAGACAACCGTCGTCGTCAAGGTGAAGAGCGTAATAAGATTTTAACTCGTATTCAGGACTCTATTAAGTCTGTTGCCGCTAAAGAAGGCTACGATGTCGTTATCGATGCAAACGCAGTTGCGTATGCAAAAGATAGCATCGACATCACGAGTCAGGTTCAAAAACAGGTTAAATAATAGATGTCTTCAATTCGATTGGCTGACCTTGCTCAGCAGTTGAATGCACAATTACATGGTGATGGCGATACCGTCATCACCAGTATTGCGCCTATGCATTCAGCGAATAATCAACAGATAACTTTTTTATCTGATAGCCGTTACAGCGATAAATTGGCCGATTGCCAAGCTGCCGCGGTGGTCCTCACAGCAAAAGATCTCGAATCCTGCAAAGTAGCAGCACTGGTTGTTGATAACCCGTACTTAGCCTATGCACGGATGGCTCAAATCATGGATACCACGCCAAGCCCGGCAGAAGATATTCATGCATCCGCAGTGATTGCAAGTGATGCAACACTCGGTAAAAATATTGCAATTGGCGCAAATGCCGTTATCGAAAGTGGTGTTGTACTGGGTGATAACGTGGTGATTGGCGCAGGTTGCTTTGTGGGTAAAAACACGCGTATTGGGGCAGGCACCCGTTTATGGGCAAATGTCAGCGTTTACCACAATATTGAAATTGGCGAACACTGCTTAGTGCAATCTGGTACTGTGATCGGGTCAGATGGCTTTGGCTATGCAAATGATCGCGGTAATTGGATCAAAATCCCGCAATTAGGTACAGTGATCATCGGCGATCGCGTTGAGATCGGCGCAAGTACAACAATTGACCGGGGCGCACTCGACAATACAGTGATAGGTAATGGGGTTATTATCGATAACCAGTGCCAAATTGCACATAATGTCATTATTGGTGATAATACCGCAGTTGCTGGTGGTGTAATTATGGCTGGCAGCTTAAAAATCGGTCGTTACTGTATGATTGGTGGCGCGAGTGTAATCAATGGCCATATGGAAATTTGCGATAAGGTCACAGTAACGGGAATGGGAATGGTCATGCGTCCTATCACTGAACCAGGTGTTTACTCTTCAGGCATCCCTTTACAACCTAATAAAGTTTGGCGTAAAACAGCTGCTTTAGTCTTAAGTATCAATGAGATGAATAAGCGCCTGAAAAATGTTGAACGTGAATTAGATAGCCAAAATCAAAAAAATCAGTAATCATTTTGTAATTCAGGCTAAAATAGTTATCTGAGTTACGTTTTCCGGCCTGCCAGTTAACCTAATTTAAGGTTAAAGCAGGCCGATTCGTTAATAATAATCGTATTAATAGACAGGAAGAGTATTTCGATGAGTGATAATCATACTCTGAATATTGAAGAAATTTTAGAGCTCCTTCCACACCGTTACCCATTCCTTTTGGTTGACCGTGTATTGGATTTTGAAGAAGGCAAATCTTTGCGTGCAGTTAAAAATGTTTCCTTCAACGAGCCATTTTTCCAAGGGCATTTTCCTGGTAAACCAATTTTCCCAGGTGTTTTAATTTTAGAAGCGATGGCGCAAGCAACGGGTATTCTTGCATTTAAAAGCGTTGGAAAATTAGAGCCAGGTGAACTGTATTATTTTGCAGCGATAGACAATGCACGTTTTAAACGTCCTGTTCTACCTGGGGACCAAATGGTCTTAGAAGTTGAATTTATTAAAGAACGTCGCGGAGTCGCACGTTTTAAAGGCGTTGCAAAAGTTGATGGAGAAGTGGCCTGCGAAGCAGAAATGATGTGCGCCCGTCGCCGTGAGGTCTGATATGATTGACAATACTGCCTATATCCATCCTTCCTCCATTGTTGAAGAGGGTGCGATTATTGGAGCCAATGTGCGTATTGGCCCTTTTTGTTATATTGGCGCGAATGTTGAAATTGGCGAAGGCACTGAGCTGAAATCTCACGTTGTTGTTAATGGCCATACTAAAATTGGCCGCGATAATGTCATTTTCCAGTTTGCTTCAATTGGTGAAATTAACCAAGACTTGAAGTACCAAGGCGAACCAACTCGTGTTGAAATTGGTGATAGAAACCGCATTAGAGAAAGCGTAACGATCCACCGTGGTACCGTCCAAGATACTGGCCTAACAAAAGTGGGTGACGATAACCTATTGATGGTTAACGTGCATATAGCTCACGATTGTATCATTGGTAATCGCTGCATTATTGCAAATAACGGAACCCTTGGTGGCCATGTCACGTTAGGCGATTACGCGATTATAGGTGGCATGACTGCGGTTCATCAATTTTGTAAAATTGGTGCTCATGTTATGGTTGGTGGTTGCTCTGGTGTGGCGCAAGATGTGCCTCCTTATGTTATCGCACAAGGTAACCATGCAACACCATTTGGCTTAAACCTTGAAGGTTTAAAACGTCGTGGTTTTGAAAAAGAATCACTTCATGCTATTCGTAATGCATACAAGACGTTGTATCGTTCAGGTAAATCATTAGAAGAAGCACGTGAAGAAATCGCAGAAGCGGCAAAAGTAAACGAACATGTTAAAGTGTTTAGTGATTTCTTAGAAGATTCTGCACAATCTAAGCGTGGTATTATCCGTTAATCACAAGGTAATGTGCTTAACGTGACTAGGCCTTTATTAAGGAGCGAATTTCGGTGATTGATAACCGTCCACTTACTATTGGCCTTGTTGCCGGAGAGACATCTGGTGATATTCTCGGTGCGGGGCTTATTCGTGCACTTAAAGAACAAGTGCCTAATGCGCGCTTTGTTGGTGTGGCAGGTCCGTTGATGCAAGCTGAAGGCTGTGAAGCTTGGTACGAAATGGAAGAATTAGCCGTGATGGGGATTGTTGAAGTTCTCGGCCGGTTACCTCGCTTATTATCCATTCGTAAAGACTTGACCCAGCGTTTTACGCAGTTACAACCCGACATTTTTGTTGGGATTGATGCCCCTGATTTTAACATCACTCTAGAGGGGCGCTTAAAAGCGAAAGGCATTAAAACCATTCATTACGTTAGCCCTTCCGTTTGGGCATGGCGCCAAAAGCGCGTATTTAAAATTGGTCGCTCCACTCATTTAGTCTTAGCATTTTTACCCTTCGAAAAAGCGTTTTACGATCGTTTCGATGTACCTTGTCGCTTTATTGGCCACACGATGGCGGATGCGATCCCGTTGAACCCAGATAAACTTGCTGCGCGAGAACGCCTCGGCATTCCCGAAAATGCAAAATGCCTCGCATTATTGCCTGGAAGTCGCCATTCAGAAGTCGAAATGTTGAGTGCCGATTTTTTACAAACGGCGCAAATACTCCAACAACGCTTCCCTGATTTGCACATTGTGGTACCGTTAGTTAATGCAAAACGCCGTCAGCAATTTGATACCATAAAAGCCACTGCTGCGCCTGAATTATCTGTGCATATTTTAGATGGGCAAGCCCGTGATGCGATGATAGCGGCGGATGCTACGCTGTTAGCATCGGGAACCGCAGCCCTAGAGTGCATGCTAACTAAATGTCCTATGGTGGTTGGTTACCGAATGAAACCATTCACTTTTTGGCTTGCTAAGCGCTTAGTCAAAACCCCGTATGTTTCCTTGCCAAATCTGCTTGCTGAAAAAGAAATTGTCAAAGAACTGCTGCAAGAAGAGTGTCAGCCAGAAAAACTGGCGCAGGAACTGCTTCCATTACTGGAAGGGGGGGAGCGAGTTGATGAATTAAAAGAAACTTTTTTACATCTGCATCAACTCATTCGTTGTGATGCAGATAAACAAGCTGCACAAGCAGTACTCGATTTGGTTAGAAATTAATGGAATTTATATATCCTAAAGCCAACTTAATTGCTGGCGTTGATGAAGTCGGACGCGGGCCATTAGTGGGAGCAGTAGTCACCGCTGCGGTGATCCTTGACCCGAATAACCCGATTGCAGGGCTCGCCGACTCTAAAAAAATCAGCGAAAAGAAACGTGAGAAATTGTTCGACGAAATTAAAGAAAAAGCGTTGTGCTGGTGTATTGGTCGTGCAGAACCTGAAGAAATTGATAAAATAAATATATTACATGCGACGATGTTAGCCATGCAGCGTGCCGTTGCAGGGTTATCTATCGTTCCTGAATTTGTTTTAATTGATGGCAATCGCTGCCCTGAACTGCCAATGCCTTCACAGGCGGTGGTCAAAGGCGATAGCCTTGTGCAAGAAATAAGCGCAGCATCCATTTTAGCGAAAGTGGTACGGGATAGGGAGATGGTTGAGCTGGACAAAGCATTTCCAGAATATGGCTTTGCAAAGCATAAAGGCTACCCAACCGCATATCACTTAGAAAAATTGGCGCAGTATGGTGCAACCGAATTCCATCGTAAAAGCTTTGCTCCTGTGAGACGAGCTTTAGACAGTCAAAAATAGGTATTTAATCGATGGCATCACCTCGTTTTATTCATTTGCGTGTGCACAGTGACTACTCAATGATTGATGGGCTCGCTAAAACAGGCCCATTAGTCAAAAAAGTCGCGGCGATGGGCATGCCTGCCTTTGCAATTACGGATTTTACTAACCTTTGTGGGTTAGTCAGATTCTACGGTGCTGCTCATGGTGCAGGGATCAAGCCGATCATCGGTGCTGATTTTTATGTTGAAAGTGAGTTATTAGGCGATGAAATCTCTCACCTAACCGTTCTCGCTCGCAATAATGAAGGGTATCAAAACCTGACTCTGCTGATTTCAGAAGCTTACCAAAAAGGTTATGGTGCAATTGGGCCAACGATTAAGCGTGAGTGGCTAGCAAAGCACAAAGATGGGCTTATTTTGCTCTCTGGTGGGCGTAAAGGGGATGTCGGGCAATTTCTCTTGCGCGGCAACCAAGCTCTTGTAGACGAATGTCTTGAATTTTATGAAACGCATTTTCCAGGTTGTTATTACCTTGAGTTAGTGAGAACAGGCCGCCCCGATGAAGAAAGCTATCTTCATGCTGCCGTCGAATTGGCGACAAAAAAAGGTTTACCCGTCGTTGCGACTAATGACGTCTGCTTTATTGAAAGCAGCGATTTTGATGCCCACGAAATTCGTGTCGCCATCCATGATGGATTCACGCTTGCCGACCCAAAAAGACCAAAAAACTATAGCCCTCAGCAATACTTACGTACAGAAGAAGAAATGTGCGAGCTTTTTGCCGACATTCCTGAAGCATTAGAGAACAGTGTAGAGATTGCTAAGCGTTGTAACGTGACTATTCGTCTTGGTGAATACTTCTTACCGCAATTCCCGACAGGGGATATGAAAACCGAAGATTTCTTGGTTATGCGGTCAAAAGAAGGGCTTGAAGAACGCCTTGAATTTTTATTCCCTGACGAAAAAGTGCGTGCAGAGAAACGTCCTGAATATGATGAGCGTCTGGACATTGAACTTAATGTTATTAACCAAATGGGCTTCCCTGGTTACTTCTTGATCGTGATGGAATTTATCCAATGGTCAAAAGATAACGGTGTTCCTGTTGGGCCTGGAAGGGGGTCTGGTGCGGGGTCATTAGTGGCTTATGCCCTTAAAATAACGGATCTTGATCCATTAGAATTTGACTTACTGTTTGAGCGTTTCTTGAATCCTGAGCGGGTTTCAATGCCTGACTTTGACGTCGACTTCTGCATGGAAAAACGTGACCAAGTTATTGATCACGTGGCGCAAATGTATGGTCGTGATGCGGTATCACAAATTATTACCTTCGGTACGATGGCGGCAAAAGCGGTTATTCGTGACGTAGGGCGTGTCCTTGGGCATCCTTATGGCTTTGTAGATAGAATTTCTAAATTAGTTCCTCCTGATCCAGGAATGACATTAGAAAAAGCTTTTGAAGCAGAGCCTCAGCTTCCTGAAATTTACGAAGCAGATGAAGAAGTTAAAGCGTTGATTGATATGGCGCGGAAACTTGAAGGGGTGACTCGAAACGCAGGTAAACACGCTGGTGGTGTGGTTATCGCACCAACAAAAATTACTGATTTTGCCCCACTGTATTGTGATGCAGAAGGGAATAACCCCGTTACACAATTCGACAAAAACGACGTTGAATATGCTGGGTTAGTGAAATTCGACTTCCTTGGTTTACGGACGTTAACGATCATTAACTGGGCGTTAGAGATGATTAACGCTCGTCGAGCTAAGAAAAACTTAGAACCAATTGATATTGCAGCGATTCCATTACACGACCAAAAAAGTTTTGATATGCTGCAACGTTCTGAAACCACGGCGGTGTTCCAGTTAGAATCCCGTGGAATGAAGGACTTAATTAAGCGGTTACGTCCTGACTGCTTTGAGGACATGATCGCTCTGGTCGCGTTATTTCGCCCTGGTCCTTTGCAATCAGGCATGGTAGATAACTTTATCGACCGTAAACATGGCCGTGAAGAGATTTCATACCCTGATGTACAGTGGCAACATGAATCGTTAAAACCTGTTCTTGAGCCAACTTATGGTATTATTTTATACCAAGAGCAAGTTATGCAGATTGCGCAGGTTCTGGCGGGTTATACTCTTGGTGGCGCGGATATGCTGCGCCGAGCCATGGGTAAAAAGAAACCAGAAGAGATGGCGAAGCAGCGCTCTGTTTTTGAAGAAGGCTCAATCAAAAACGGTGTTGATGGCGAACTGTCGATGAAAATCTTTGACTTGGTAGAGAAATTTGCTGGTTATGGGTTTAACAAATCGCATTCCGCAGCGTATGCATTGGTTTCTTACCAAACACTGTGGTTAAAAGCACACTATCCTGCTGAATTTATGGCCGCGGTAATGACCGCAGATATGGATAATACAGAAAAAGTCGTTGGTTTAGTTGATGAATGCTGGCGAATGGGCTTGAAGGTATTACCGCCAGATATCAATAGTGGCCTTTATCACTTCCATGTGAATGATGAAGGTGAGATAGTTTACGGAATTGGTGCCATCAAAGGGGTAGGGGAAGGCCCAATTGAAGCCATCGTCGAAGCTCGCCAACAAGGTGGGATTTTCAAAGAAATTTTTGACCTTTGCGCCCGTGTTGATATTAAAAAAATTAACCGCCGCGTGATGGAAAAGTTGATCATGGCAGGGGCGTTTGATCGATTAGGCCCTCACCGTGCGGCTTTGATGTCTTCCCTTGAGGATGCACTTAAAGCTGCTGATCAACATGCGAAAGCTGAAGCGATTGGCCAAGCAGATATGTTTGGGGTATTAGCTGAAGCGCCAGAGCAAGTGGAAAGCTCGTACGCAAGCGTGCCAAAATGGCCAGAACAAGTGGTGTTGGATGGGGAAAGGGAAACCCTAGGCTTATATTTAACAGGCCACCCAATAACGCGATACTTGAGTGAAATTGAACGCTATACTAATGGCCTTAGATTAAAAGATGTGAACCCAACCCCTCGTGGTCAAGTGACAACTGTGGTAGGTTTAGTACTTTCAGCTAAAGTGATTACGACCAAGCGTGGGAATAGAATAGGTATCTGCACGCTTGATGATCGTTCTGGTCGTCTGGATATTATGCTATTTTCAGATGCACTTGATAAATACCAACATATGTTGGAAAAAGACAATATCCTGATAGCCACTGGTCAGGTCAGCTTTGATGATTTCAATGGTGGTAATAAAATGACAGTGCGTGAGTTAATGGACATTAGTGAGGCAAGGGAGAAATATGCACGCGGACTTGCGATTTCACTGTCAGATAAACAAATTAACGATCAATTACTGAACCGGTTGCGCAGTGCGCTTGAACCTCACCGTTCGGGTACTATCCCGGTTCATCTGTATTACCAGAAGGACGATGCCAGAGCCAAGCTTAAATTTGGCGTTGTTTGGCGTGTGACACCCGTGGATCCCCTTCTGAACGATCTTCGAACTCTGCTGGGTAGTGAGCAGGTAGAATTAGAATTTGACTAAAATAGGAATATTATGAGTCTGGATTTTCTTGATTTTGAACAGCCAATTGCGGAATTAGAGGCAAAAATTGATTCTCTAAAAGCCGTAAGCCGTCAAGATAACAACTTAGAGGTCAACCTTGATGAAGAGGTTGCTCGTTTACGTGAAAAAAGTGTTGAACTGACACGTAAAATTTTCTCTGATCTGGGGGCTTGGCAAATTGCTAAACTCGCTCGTCATCCTCGTCGTCCTTATACACTGGACTACATTTCTCGCATTTTCACGGACTTCCAAGAATTAGCGGGTGACCGTGCTTATGCTGACGACAAAGCCATTGTCGGTGGTTTGGCGCGTTTAGAGGGTCGTCCAGTGATGATTATCGGGCACCAAAAAGGGCGTGAAACGAAAGAAAAAATCCGTCGTAATTTTGGTATGCCAGCCCCTGAAGGTTACCGTAAGGCGCTGCGCCTGATGGAACTGGCTGAGCGTTTTAATCTGCCTATTATCACTTTCATTGATACTCCAGGGGCCTATCCAGGTGTTGGTGCAGAAGAACGTGGTCAATCCGAAGCGATAGCACGTAACCTGCGTGAAATGTCACGTTTATCTGTACCAGTAATTTGTACTGTCATTGGCGAAGGCGGCTCTGGTGGTGCGTTAGCCATTGGTGTGGGTGATAAAGTGAACATGCTGCAATACAGCACTTATTCCGTTATTTCACCTGAAGGTTGTGCATCCATTCTGTGGAAAAGTGCAGACAAAGCCCCATTAGCGGCTGAAGCGATGGGGATTACAGCACCGCGCCTGAAAGAACTAAAACTGATTGATAACGTTATTTCTGAGCCTTTAGGTGGTGCACATCGTAACTACGATGAAATAGCCGCACATCTAAAAGCACGTATCACTGAAGACCTTAACGAACTGGAAATTTTAGATGCGGATGCATTAAAAGACCGTCGTTATCAGCGCTTGATGGAATACGGTTATTGCTAATTTCTAGCAAACCCTATATTAGATAAAACGGGAGTTCGCTTTTGCTAACTCCCGTTTTTTATTGAACATTATCAATATTCACTACAAATAATAAAAAATAGGTATGGCAGTGCGACAATATAATTATTTAATTTATGCTTTTTCTTGCGTATTGATTTGGAGCTTTATCCCAATAGTTTCACGCTTTGGGCAAAATGGGATGGATAGTTTCCAATTTCTATTTTGGTCAAACCTTATTTCGGTCATTGCCGTTATCTCGGTGGCACTGGCATCAGGCTATACACCTGCCAAATTGTTGATTTTACCTAGAGATATTTTAGGCAAAGTCTTTGTTCTTGGATTTCTTGATTGTCTTTTCTATTTGTTATTGTACTACGGTTATTCCATAGAAAATGGTATCGCTGTTTTGGTGATCCAATATAGCTGGCCACTAATAATTATTCTTTTATCGGTAATATTATTAAAAGACAGATTGTCGGGGCGGCAAATTGTGGGGGTTGTGGTTGGTTTTATTGCCGTTATTATCACGTTTACTAAAGGGCAAATTACCCAATTGCATGTGGATAACCCAATAGCATTATTGTTAGTGTTTAGTGGTGCATTTTGCTTTGCTTTAATGTCAGTATTTTCACGCCAATATTCTATTGATCCGTATATTAGCACAGTCTGGTTATTTATCTTCTCGACATTGACTTCGTTGGTTCTCCTATTGTCATTTAGTGAAATGCAGTTGCCATCGCAAGGTACATTTTGGCCGACGCTGATTAATGGGGTACTTATTAATGGTGTGTCTTATATCTTGTGGTTTAAAGCAATGAATACGGGGAACTCAACAAAAATTGCCTCAGTGGTATTTTTATCACCTGTATTATCTGTGTTGTGGTTAGTTTTACTTTTAAGTGACCCATTTGAAATCGCATATATTATTGGGGTTATGTTAGTGATTATTTCAGGCGTTTTATGTGTTGGTGCAAAACGCCGCAATCAGCAATAGCTAAAAAGGGCGAATGAATGGAACAGATATCATCCATGGTCATTGAGCGGGTACGTGAAAAAATTGGTGATTATAAAAAAATACTGGTTGGGTTTAGTGGTGGAATTGACTCAACAGTATTGTTACATGCCCTTTGCCAGCTCAAGAAAAATAATGACTCATCACTAATTATTCGTGCTATCCATGTCCACCATGGCCTAAATACTAAGGCAAATGCGTGGGCGCAGCATTGTGCACAGCTATGCCAACAATGGGAGATTCCTTTTGTCTGCCGCCCTGTTTTCATTGATCCTAGTGAAAAAGGTATCGAGGCCGCTGCGCGGGATGCTCGTTATCAGGCTTACCGTGAAGAACTTGATGTTGATGAAGTGTTGGTGACAGCTCAGCATCTGGATGACCAAGCAGAAACATTTTTATTAGCTTTAAAACGTGGAAGTGGCCCTGCGGGGTTATCATCAATGCCTGAATCTCTGCCCTTTGTTACGCAACAAGGGCAAACACAATTGTTGCGCCCATTATTAACCGTCGGCCGTATCGATTTAGAAGCTTACATGCAAGAGCAGCAATTACCTTGGGTGGAGGATGATAGCAACCAAGATGATCGTTATGACCGCAATTTTCTTCGGTTGCATATTTTACCCCGTTTAACTGCCCGTTGGCCGCATATGTCCAATGCCATTGCTCGAAGTGCATTGCTATGTGCGGAGCAAGAATCCTTGCTGGATGAGTTATTGCAAGAAACGCTTGAAGGTATGATTGATTACCGAGGTGGTTTATTTATTGATGAATTACAGCACTGTTCTTCGGCGAAACGTAACGCGTTGATTCGCCGCTGGATTGGGCTGCATCAACTCCCGATGCCACCATTTAACCAGTTAGAGCGTATTTGGCAAGAAGTGGCGCTAGCCAGACAAGATGCTGAACCTGTTTGCCGTCTAGGGCAGGTTGAAGTCCGCCGTTACCAAGGTGTATTGTGGGTAGTTCCACGTGTTGAAAACTTGGTGGGACAGCAATATGCGTGGTCATATCCCGCTTCGTTTGAATTACCTGGATCACTTGGGCGACTACAGGTTATGGAAGGGCAAGGGCAAATCCGTCCTCCAGAGCCAGATGAAAAAGTGACTGTGCGTTTTGGTTTGCAAGGCACTCTTAATATTGTGGGGCGGCACCGTTCAAGAAGCAGTAAAAAAATATGGCAGGAACTGGGCATTGCGCCATGGATGCGGGAGCGTATTCCACTGATTTATTACAATGATCAACTGATTACGGCAGTGGGTTGTTTTATCACACCTGAAGGGTTAATGAATGATGAATTATTGGGGATTGCAATAGATTGGCAGCAGGAATCGAGATTCCAGTTAGCCTTATAAAATAAGAAACCCCTTATGACTGTGACCATCATAAGGGGCAAGAAGAACTCAAATTGTGAGTATTAGTGAGAGTGGTCGACAACAATTGTGCCGATTTCAGGATGACTGAAGGAATTAATGCAATCCAGTCGTAGCTCCTTGGTTCCTTCATGTGTTTCAACAATCAGGTACTCGACTTTTTTTCGTAGGAGCAAATCACTAGCTTGCCCTTCAATATTCTCGCCGTCATTAAGTTTTATTTGCAACTTCAACTGACGTTGGCATGCAATTTCTAGATATTCGTAATCATCACAATTGATAGGTTGATATTCAGTATCTGTAGACATATTCCCTCACCACTGTGTTAGTGGCGGTTATTGCCGCCTTGAACATATTGTATCAAGCAAAAAAAATGCTTAGTACGATAATAGCATAGTAATTTTAATAACTATAATCGCTACTGGATGAAAAAGATAATTCTTATTCATCAAATTAATGCGTGGTATTTTTTATCAGTTATGTCTGAATTATGTTACTGTTTCCACTCTTTTATGGCTTGAGATGCTATGATGTTTAATATTGGTAAACGAGTTAAAAACGAATGATTTCAAGGGAATTATCATGAAAAAAACACTATTATTAGTCTTAATGGCGGTTGGTACAGTGGCATTAGCAGGCTGCCAAAGTAGTGCGCAAAATACCAATACAACGCCAGTTGATCAGGTCTATACTGGGGTATTACCTTGTGCAGATTGCTCAGGCATTGAAGCAACATTGTTAGTTAACCAAGATGGCAGTTATGTAGAACAATTGATTTACTTGGGAACAAAAGACGGCAATAGCGGCTTCCATGAAGCAGGCAAATGGAACCTTGAAGGTAATAAGCTCCGTACTACTAATCCGAAAGGTGAGAATACCTTTTTTGCTAAAGCCGACAATGGTGAGTCCGTCACTTTGCTGGATTTAGAAGGAAACCCAATTGAAACGGAACTGAACTATACGCTAAACCGTGTTCAGCCAAGTAAAAAAATAGGGAAATATCGCTATATGGCGGATGCCGCAGTATTTACAGAATGTGATACAGGGCGTCAATACTCAGCATCTGGTATTGAATTAGAAAAAGCCTATAGGGAAACAGGGGTTGACGGTGGAACCCCTGTGTATGTTGAGGCTGAAGGTTATTATACCGTTCGTCCATCAATGGAGGATGGCCAATTTGACTCTGCATTCGTCCAAACAGGGCAAATTAAATTCGATAAAACGGCGTCTTGCAAATAATTTAGATTGCATTTTCTTCCTAAAAAGCTCAGTAGAAATATTGGGCTTTTTTTATTTAACGTCTTAAAATTCCAATAAAAAATCACCTCATCTATTTTTCACTCCTTCACATACTCCTTTTTTGATATCAGTATAACTTTTTTATTGTCGCAAAATATTTGCGTATTTTGTGAAGGTTGTCATGGCGATTGGTCAATCAGGAGCAATTAGTGATAACAATGAAATATCGTAAACTAAGGGAATTCCGTATACTCCATTCAACTAGAAATAATTTTAATTTTTAGTTTGTTGATTTAAGAAAAGCCGCAAGTCTGTAAAAAAATTTATAAATCTAAGCGGTAACTAAAAAATAGAACGAATCAAAGGATAAGGAATGAAGAAGAAAAATATCTATTTATTTTGTTCTGCTGGCATGTCGACTTCATTGTTAGTCAACAAAATGAGGCAACAGGCAGAAAAATACGATGTACCCGTCAACATAGAGGCTTTTCCTGAAAGCTTAGCAAGTGAAAAAGGTGTTGATGCAGATTTGGTTTTACTCGGTCCACAAATTGCTTGGATGTTAACGGATATTCAAAAAATACTGCCAAATAAACCTGTCGAAGTGATTGATTCATTGTTATACGGCAAAGTGGATGGACTTGGGGTATTAAAAGCAGCCGTTGCAAGCATAAAAAAACAAACAGCAAATTAACATTAGAGAGCTACCTCTACTCAATAATAACTCCATCAACCTTAGTGCTATTCATTGCAGATTAGCCTATTCAGAATGGAGCACACTCAAAAAATCGAGGGTATTTTTATGAGTCTTGTTATCACTTCGCTTGAAAAGGTACTTCTGCCCTTCGCAGTTAGATTGGGGAAGCAACCTCACGTTAATGCAATAAAGAATGGTTTTATTCGTATTATGCCACTGACATTAGTCGGGGCAATGTTTGTATTAATTAATAATGTGTTTTTAAGCTTTGATGCAGGGTCGTTCTTCTACTCATTGGGCGTGAGATTAGAACCATCGACAATTGAAACTTTAAATGGATTTAAAGTGATTGGGGGGAATGTGTATAACGGGACACTAGGTATCATGTCCCTCATGGCGCCCTTTTTTATCTCGATGGCATTAGCTGAAGAGCGAAAAGTTGACCCATTAGCCGCAGGACTACTGGCTGTTGCTGCTTTTATGACGGTGACACCTTACGAAGTGAATGGTGCTTATGCCGTTGGCGCGAATTGGTTAGGTGGGGCAAATATCATTTCGGGTATTATATTAGGGTTAGTGGTTGCCGAAATGTTTGCATTTATTGTACGCCGTAACTGGGTGATTAAATTACCTGATAGCGTGCCTCCATCTGTTTCTCGTTCATTCTCTGCACTTATTCCTGGTTTTATTATCTTATCAATAATGGGGATTGTGTCATGGGCGCTTTCTAGCGGTATTAGTACAAATTTCCACCAAATTATTATGGATACGGTGTCGACTCCTCTTGCATCAATGGGGAATGTCGTTGGTTGGGCCTATGTGGTATTTACGTCATTGCTGTGGTTCTTTGGTATTCACGGTTCACTCGCCTTGACAGCCTTAGATAGTGGGATTATGACGCCATGGGCACTGGAAAACGTCTCATTATATGCGGAGTATGGTTCGGTCGATGCGGCAATTGCTGCGGGTAAATCTTTCCATATGTGGGCAAAACCAATGCTTGATTCCTACGTCTTCTTAGGTGGAACAGGGGCAACATTAGGGCTGATCATTGCCATCTTTATTGCTTCACGTCGTGCAGATCACCGGCAAGTTGCAAAATTAGCGTTACCAGCGGGTATTTTCCAAATAAATGAGCCGATTATTTTTGGATTACCTATCATCATGAACCCAGTTATGTTTATTCCATTTATTCTGATTCAGCCTTTATTGGCGGGAATAATGGTAGCAGCGTATTCTTTAGGGATTATCCCACCAGTGACCAATATTGCACCGTGGACAATGCCAACAGGTTTAGCAGCCTTCTTTAACACCAATGGAAGTATTGCCGCTTTACTACTTGCTTTATTTAACCTTGGTGTTGCTGTTCTGGTTTATCTACCATTTGTGGTGATTTCGAATAAAGCCCAAAACACGATAGATGAAGAAGAAAGCGAAGAAGATATTGCCAATGCACTGAAGTTTTAAAAAACGGAGGAGCTTGCTCCTCCCATTTAAGTAGAGATAAAAAAATGTTTGAACTCGATGATATTCAAGAAGATGCAGCTAACGAATTAGAAGAAGTTGTCATGGGCTTAATTATTAATGCAGGGCAAGCAAGAAGTTTAGCCTATACGGCATTAAGAAAGGCCAAAGAGGGGGACTTCACAACGGCAAAAAGTTTAATGGAGCAATCTCACTCTTCTTTGAATGACGCACATAAAGTACAAACTCAGCTCATTGAAAGCGATATGGGGGAGGGCAGAATCAAAGTCAGTTTAGTCCTCGTCCATGCTCAAGATCATTTAATGAATGCTATGTTAGCTCGCGAACTGATTACAGAATTAATTGAGCTACATGAAAAATTAAACCGTTAAAAGGGGATAATGATGCAGACACTGATGAATAGAACCGACACTAATGCTGAAATTAAATTAGTTCAAGAAAGTGAACTGTTTAACAATAAAACCTTTCATGTCTTTATTTATAATAAAGTTGAGAGTGCAAGTGGACTGCATCAACACGACTATTATGAATATACGATTGTATTAACGGGTCGTTGTTACCAATTTATTAATGGAAAGAAAATATTATTAGAGCGCGGGGATTTTGTTTTTTTACCTATTGGTTCATATCACGAAAGTGCTTATGACTTTGGTCCAACTAGAATATTAAATGTTGGAATTAGCAAATCATTTTTTGATAAACATTATTTGCCATTATTGCCAAGCTGTTTTGTTGCATCACAAAGCTACCCACTAAAAAATGAATTTATGGCTTATATTGAGTCCGTCATCGCCTCTTTAAATTTCAGAGATAGCGAATTTAATGAGTTTATTGAATTAGTCACGTTTAATGTCGTCAATCGATTACGTCATTTTCGTGAAAAAAGCCTGCAAGACGATGCTCCTCAATGGCTTAAAAACACACTTGAAGACATGCATGATATTGCGATGTTCAGTGAAAGTGCGCTACAAAATATGATCACTATGACGGGGAAATCACAAGAGTATCTAACGCGGGCGACAAAACGTTTTTATGGTAAAACACCAATGCAAATTATTAACGATATCAGAATTAATTTTGCTAAAAAACAATTAGAAATTACCAACTATTCGATTACCGATATTGCATTTGAGTCTGGTTACAGTAGCCCAAGTTTATTTGTGAAAAAATTTAAAGAATTAACCTCACTGACGCCGAGTGATTATCGTAAAAATTTATACAGTGTTGAGCAGAAAATGGTGGGTTAATTAGCATTAATTAAACTAAGCTTCAAAACGTTCTTAATTAAAAAATTCAAGCATAACCATCTTTTCTAATAAAGATGGTGTGTCTTTCTATGTCTATTGTATAAGGTTCTATGAGGTTAATATGACTCAGAAGTTAAAAGTTGTCACGATTGGTGGCGGTAGTAGCTATACACCTGAATTACTCGAAGGTTTTATTAAACGTTACCATGAACTTCCGATCACTGAGTTATGGTTGGTGGATGTTGAGGAAGGCAAAGAAAAATTAGAGATTATTTTTGATTTATGCGAACGCATGGTTAAACATGCAAACATTCCATTAAAAATAGTGAAGACATTGGATCGCAAAGAAGCACTTAAAGATGCTGATTTTGTGACTACGCAATTAAGGGTCGGCCAATTAAAAGCTCGTGAATTAGATGAGTCTATTCCATTAAAACATGGTTATTTAGGCCAAGAAACCAATGGTGCTGGTGGATTATTTAAAGGGCTGCGTACAATTCCAGTTATTTTTGACATTATTAAAGATGTGGAAGAAATCTGCCCTAATGCATGGGTGATTAATTTTACTAACCCAGCAGGGATGGTGACAGAAGCGGTTTACCGGCACACTAACTTTAAGCGTTTTATTGGTGTGTGTAATATACCGATTGGCATGAAAATGTTTATTACAGATGTTCTTAATCTGTCAGATAACGATGAGTTATCCATCGACTTATTCGGTTTAAACCATATGGTTTTTATCAAAGATGTGATTGTTAATGGAGTTTCTCGTTTTGATGAGCTATTAGATGGTATTGCGTCAGGTACGTTAAGTGCCAACTCAGTAAAAAACATCACTGACCTTGCGTTTGACGAAGGGCTAATTCGCAGCTTAAATCTGATCCCTTGTTCTTATTTACTGTATTACTTTAAACCAAAAGAAATGTTAGCTATCGAGCTTGGTGAATATTATAAAGGTGGGGCTCGAGCTCAAATCGTGCAAAAAGTAGAGCATCGGCTATTTGAACTTTATAAGGATCCATCACTTGATGTGAAACCTAAAGAGCTTGAGTTACGTGGCGGAGCTTATTATTCGGATGCAGCTTGTGAAGTCATTAACGCGATCTATAACGATAAAAATACGGAGCATTACGTTAATATCCCACATCAGGGGCAAATTGATAATATTCCTGAAGATTGGACGGTGGAAATGACTTGCCTACTTGGGCGTGATGGTGCGAAACCGCACCCACGAGTAACGCATTTTGATGATAAAGTACTTGGCTTAATTTATACCTTAAAAAACTTTGAAGTTGCTACTAGCCAAGCCGCAGTCAATGGTCAGTTTAATGATGTATTACTGGCGATGAATTTGAACCCGTTAATTCACTCCGATAATGATGCGCGTTTAATTTCGAAAGAACTACTTATCGCCCATAAAAAATACCTGCCGAACTTTGCGAAAGCAATACAACAAATTGAGCAGGAAGGTTAATGAGTTAAATAGCTTATAGAATTAAGGGAGAACAAATGGCTTCATTACTTATTGTGAATGCTGATGATTTTGGATTATGTGAAGCCGTTAATTACGGGATTATTGAATCTCATCGTAATGGGGTTGTTAATTCAACGAGTGCAATGATGAATATGCCTGCCATATCCCATGCGGCTAAATTAAGTCATGAAAATCCGAATTTAGCGGTGGGAATGCATTTTGTTTTAACGGCAGGTAAGCCTTTTTCATCAATGCCGACTCTCAGCCGTGATGGAATGTTGGGTAAATGGCTGTGGGATATCGATATCAATGATTTGCCTTTGTCTGAGATTGAACAAGAACTGAATCTGCAATATCACAAATTTATTGAAATTTTTGGCCAAAAGCCCAGCCATATTGATAGCCATCATCACGTGCATATGATTGAAGGAATTTTCCCAATAGTCGTGGGTTTTGCACAAGAACAGGGAGTTGCATTGCGTGTAGACCGCCAATTAGAAAAAAATTGGCCGCCATTGTCATATCAAGTGGCAAGCACTGACTGTTTCAGTAGTGAGTTTTATGGTGATGAAATTTCAGAAGCATTGTTTTTGAAGATTATTGATGAAGCCAAAGCACAGGGCCATCATTCTATTGAGGTCATGAGTCATCCCGCTTTTATTGATAATGCGTTATTAAAAAGCAACTACGCTTATCCACGTTTAAATGAGCTAGAAGTATTAACATCGGAAAATTTAAAATCACAAATAATAGCACGTGGTTTTAAAGTTGGTTCCTACCGAGATATTTAAAGAAAAAGGCCCAAATTCAATATGATTGGAATTTGGGCTCTATTTTTTGGCTTTTAACCTAACTTATTTGCCGAGCTTACCTTTAAGGAAACTAACGACATTTTCTAAGCCAACCAATTCTTTATCATCACTGCGGCGTGATTTATATTCAATCTGGTTGTTATCTAAGTTACGGTCACCAATCACGATAGTGTATGGAACGCCAATCAGCTCCATATCCGCAAACATCACACCTGGGCGTTCTTTACGGTCATCAAAAATCACATCAATGCCGTTTGCTTTTAAGTCTGCATACAGTTTTTCAGCGACTTCTTTAACGCGGTAAGATTTGTGCATGTTCATTGGCAAAATTGCAACTTGGAAAGGTGCAATTGCATCTGGCCAAATAATCCCACGTTCATCATGGCTTTGCTCAATAGCTGCGGCGACGATACGTGTTACACCAATACCATAACAACCCATGGTGACGATTTGGTTGTGGCCTTCTTCGTTCTGTACAGATGCTTTCATCGCTTCTGAGTATTTGGTACCTAATTGGAAAATATGACCAACTTCGATACCACGTTTAATTTGTAGTACACCTTTACCGTCTGGGCTTGGATCGCCTTCGACGACATTGCGTAAATCATAAGCTTCAGGCAATGCTAAATCACGTTCCCAGTTGATGCCAAAGTAGTGTTTACCATCAACATTTGCACCTGCACCAAAGTCACTCATTACTGCAACACTGCGATCGATAACAATCGGTAGTGGCATATTGATCGGGCCTAGTGATCCTGGGCCTGCATTCACTGCATTTCTGATCTCAGCTTCTGTTGCAAACTCAAGTGGGCTAGCGACTAAAGGATGTTTTTCAGCTTTAACTTCATTCAGTTCATGATCACCGCGGATTAATAGTGCCACTAACGTATGACCTGAATCTTTTTCGGCATGAACAATGAGAGTCTTAACTGTTTTCTCAACAGGTAAGTTAAATTGCTCAACCAACTCAGCAATTGTTTTTGCATTTGGTGTATCGACTAAACGAAGCTCTTCGGTTGGTGCCCCGCGTGGCGAGGTTGGTGCTAATGCTTCGGCAAATTCGATATTTGCAGCATAGTCAGACTCAGTGGAGAAAATAACGTCATCTTCACCGTTTTTCGCTAACACTTGGAATTCGTGAGATGCACTACCGCCGATTGAGCCAGTGTCCGCTTGAACCGCTCGGAAATCAAAGCCAATACGCGTGAAAATTTTGCTATATGCTTCGTACATTGCATCATAGGTTTCTTGCAATGATTCTTGGCTAATGTGGAAAGAGTATGCATCTTTCATAATAAATTCGCGTGAACGCATGACGCCAAAACGCGGGCGAACTTCATCACGGAATTTGGTTTGAATTTGGAATAAATTCAATGGCAGTTGTTTATAAGATGTGATTTCGTTACGCACTAAATCAGTGATCACTTCTTCATGGGTTGGACCAAGGACAAATGGGCGCTCACCACGGTCAACAAAACGCAGCAACTCAGGGCCATACTGTTCCCAACGTCCACTTTCTTGCCATAAATCTGCGGGCTGAACGACGGGTAAAGATACCTCGATAGCGCCTGCATTTTCCATTTCTTCACGGACGATGTTTTCGACTTTACGCAGAACACGCACGCCTGTGGGTAACCAGTCATACAGACCAGAAGCAAGTTTACGGATCATTCCTGCACGCAGCATCAGCTGGTGGCTGATAACTTCTGCATCCGCAGGGGTCTCTTTTAGAGTTGAGAGCAGATATTTGCTAGTACGCATTGTATAGGTTCCATTAGAACAACAAATTATGGCAAGCCGCTTGCTTACCAAAGTATATAGAGAGCTAGTCTACCAGTGACTGAGACTCGCCAAAAGGGGTTAACACGTTTTTTCATAGGGTTCGATAGCGAATACTTCAGTCACACCATTAAATACTCGCCAACGAATATTAAAATCTAATAAATGAACCGCATAGTCACGAATTTCAGTAGATTGTTTTTTATACGCAGGGCGAGGGTCTTGCATCAAAATTTGTTCAATAAATTGTTTTAGCGCAGGGTATTGGTGTTGATAAGACACTAATTGATTTTCAACGGCTGGCGTGAATATAACCTGCATATTATCTGAAGGTGCAGCCTGTGCATATCCCGCGGTAGCCTCTGGTATTGCCTCAGCAAAAGGTAAATAAGGCTTTATATCAATCACCGGAGTGCCATCAACAAAATCCAGGCTACCAAGCTCGAGTATAGCTTGGTTGTTTTTTATAGAAACCCCTTTTAATTCAACAAGGGACATACCAATTGGATTTGGTCTAAATGTTGAACGAGTTGCAAACACACCCATTTTATCATTACCACCGAGACGAGGTGGACGAACTAATGGTTTCCAGCCGCCTTTCATTGTTTGATGAAAAACAAAAATTACCCAGATATGACTAAACTGCATTAAGCCACGAACGGTATTCGCATCATTGAAAGGGGGATGGAGGTGTAGACGTCCTACACCACCTGGAACAAGCCCAGGTTGGCGCGGGATGGCAAACTTTTCTTTATATGGTGATTCGATATGACCAATAGTATCAAATTGAAAAGATTGCATATGACGGTTATTCAACAATTTTTAATGCGCTACCTTCACAAATCGTTGCTTGATAACAACCAGGAGCGGTCATTGTCTGGCATTGGTGCAAAAGGACGGCATCAGCAGCGATAAAAGCAGCTTGTGATAACATACTGTTTTTCGCTGTATTTAGATTTGCAGGGGGGCTTTGAACGCTTTCTCTGCAAGACTCGCCAGAAACAATACCTAAATCTTTGAAAGGCATCCCTAGGAGTTCTTCAGGACTATTCATTAATTTAACATTTGCTGTTTCTGGTTCTTCAGTCACACTCGGCACAGGCTTAGACAATTTCATACTCGTGAAACCTTTGTTTGCCCCTGGACTCGTGTATTGGTTAATCCCACACCCAGCTAACGTAAACGCTACTAAGGTGAGCAATAACAGTCTCATAAGTTATTACCTTTCTTATATGATTCAATAAAATATCGTTATTTTTATAGTCTATAAATTGCAAAAAATACCAGATGGCACGGAGCCATCTGGTATTTTAATCGTTTTTTTAATAATAAAAAAGATTACCAGCCTTTAACTGCACCACCATCAAAGACTTCGTTAGCTTTGTTAGCAACTTCATCTGATTGATAAGCTTGGATAAATTTCTTTACATTTTCGTTATCTTTATTGTCTTCACGGGCAACAATAATATTCACATACGGAGAATCTTTATCTTCAACAAATAAACCATCTTTTGCTGGCGTCAGTTTAGGTGTAGCGCTGCTTGCCCAAGTGGTGTTGATGATAGCTAAAGCAATTTTTTGGTCGTCAAGTGCGCGTGGTAACTGTGGCGCTTCTAGTTCAACAAATTTCAGATTTTTTGGATTCTCAACAACATCCAGAACAGTAGGCATTAAGCCTGTGCCATCTTTTAGTTTAATTAAACCTTGTTGTTGCAGTAGCAGTAAAGAACGACCTAAGTTTGTTGGGTCATTCGGTAATGCGATTTGTGAGCCATCAGCTAATTCATCAACAGATTTAATTTTTTTAGAATAAGCAGCAATTGGGTAAATAAAAGTATTGCCAACTGGCACTAACTTATAATTACGATCTTTAATTTGTTGATCAAGGTATGGCTTGTGTTGAAAGGCGTTTAAATCGATATCGCCTTTGCTTAATGCTTCGTTTGGCAATACGAAATCATTAAATGAAACTAGCTCAACATCTAAACCGTATTTTTCTTTAGCAACTTTCTGTGCGACTTCAGCAACTTCTAACTCTTTGCCCATGATCACACCAACTTTAATGCTGTTAGCATCTTTTTCTTTTTCGCCACAACCCGCTAAAACGAGTGTGCCTAATAGCGCGCCGACAACTGCGATAGATTTTAACTTAATAGACATTGGTAGTACCCCTTTCATACTGACTTTATAAGCACCCTAATGGCGCCGCTATTTTACTGACTATCGATGTGAAACTTTTTTCATTAAGTACTCGCCACCAAACTGGATTGCGTTTACTAAAATGACAAGAAGAACAATCACGGTATTCATCACAACAGGGTTATAGGTTTGATAACCATACTGCAGCGCGATTTGACCCAAACCACCCGCTCCCACTGCGCCGCCCATTGCTGAATAACCGACTAACATAATTAAGGTAATGGTTGCAGCATTGATCAGGCTTGGCATTGCTTCAGGGATCAATATTTTACGAATGATCTGAAGAGGCGTTGCCCCCATGGCACGTGCTGATTCAATCAAACCACTTGGAATTTCTAATAGCGCATTCTCTACCATACGTGCAATAAATGGCGCAGCACCAATGGTTAAAGGGACGATCGCGGCTTTTAAACCAATTGTTGTACCCACTAAAAATGACGTTAATGGAATAATCCAAACGAGTAAAATAATAAATGGTACTGAACGGAAAATATTAATTATAACGGCAAGTGCACGATATAAACCGACATTTTCCATCACTTGGTCTTTACGCGTAATATAAAGTAAAACACCTAATGGTAAGCCTAAAACAAAGCCTAAAAAGCCAGAAACAAAGGTCATTGTGATAGTGTCGATGGTGCCGTTAATCAGCAAATAAATCATTCTCTCAGACATAACCCAAAACCTCTACTTTCACGTGGTGCTCTTTCAAAAATTCAATTGTGGACTCAACACCACCATTAATGCCATGTAGCTCAGCTAGCATCACACCAAATTTTACGCCGCCTGCGTAATCAATCTGAGAGCTTAAAATATTAATATCAATATCAAACTTACGTACTGCCATCGAAATTAGCGGCGCATCAACGGATTGACCTGTAAATTCTAATTTCACTAATGGCGATAAATCTTTACCTGCCTCTGTACTCATACGCTCTTTATAGTCATCTGGAATATCAATAATTAATGTTGACTGAATAAAAGCCTGTGCAACAGGTGTTTTCGGGTGAGAGAACACTTCGCTCACTTTATCTTGTTCAATTAATTGACCACCACTAATCACTGCGACTTGGTCACAAATACGTTTTACGACATCCATTTCGTGAGTGATTAATAAGATGGTTAACCCTAAACGACGGTTAATGTCTTTTAATAGTTCTAAAATGGAACGCGTTGTTGCAGGGTCTAATGCGCTAGTCGCTTCGTCACACAATAAAACTTTGGGTGAATTAGCTAAAGCACGCGCGATTGCAACACGTTGTTTTTGCCCACCCGATAAATTAGCAGGGTAAGCATCTTTCTTTTCACTTAAACCGACTAACTCTAATAGCTCATCAACACGTTCTTTAATTTTTTCTTTGGGCGTATTGTCGAGTTCCAGTGGCAGTGCCACGTTATCAAAAACAGTGCGCGAAGATAATAAGTTAAAATGTTGGAAAATCATGCCAATACCGCGGCGTGCTCTCGTCAACGCTTTTTCTGTCATTAATGTTAAATCTTGCCCATCAACAACAACTTGGCCTGATGTTGGGCGCTCTAGCATGTTTACGCAACGAATTAACGTACTTTTACCTGCGCCTGAAGCACCAATAACGCCATATATCTGACCAGCAGGTACATGCAAGCTAATATCAGTCAGCGCTTGAATGCTACGGCTTCCTTGCTGGAAAACTTTATTTATATTTGAGAGCTTTATCATTTATGTTTTCTAACTTTTATCTGAATTGTTCTTTAGATAGTGTATCTAATATGGTTGGATGTTAAGGCGTCTAGACGTCTAAGTCAACAAAGATTGTGCGATTTATTCTATTCTCATTTCATTTCTTTTCGTGAGATACTAAAAAGATATTTGGTTTGAGGAGTAAACAGGTGAGTAACGGGATACCAGCAGTCTTTTTAGACAGAGACGGAACAATTAATATCGATCATGGCTATGTACATAAAATAGATGACTTCGAATTTATTGAAGGCGCTATTGAAGCCATGTTGGAATTAAAAAAAATGGGTTATGCATTAGTAGTTGTCACAAATCAATCGGGTATTGGTCGTGGTATTTATACCGAAGACCAATTTATGCAATTAACCGAATGGATGGACTGGTCACTTGCAGATCGTGGTGTTGACCTAGACGGCATTTATTTCTGCCCACATCACGCCGAGTCAGATGTTGAAGAGTATCAGCAAGACTGCAATTGCCGTAAACCAAAACCTGGCATGTTATTAGATGCTCAGTCTTTCTTAAATATAGATATGGCAGCTTCTATAATGGTCGGTGATAAACTCGCAGATATTTTAGCAGGTAAAGCAGCAAACGTTGGGGCGACAGTGTTAGTTAAAAGTGGCGAACCTGTGACAGAAGAAGCAATGAATAGTGCCGATTTCGTGATTAATAGCATTGCAGACCTGCCAGCAACGTTAAAAAGAATCAAAAAATAGTCATTTTGGGTGATAAGCGAGCAGTCAGAAAAAAGTTTTAAAAAAACACTTGCC
>NZ_JAMPNZ010000030.1:0-96473 GCF_028479625.1 Providencia sp. PROV197 | reverse complement strand
GACAACCCCTTTTTTGCATTTTTTTTTCGTTCGCGTTTTTTTTAGCCAAAAAAGAAGTTATAAGCTAAATTGCACCCGATGATTGACTATTTCAGCAGCAATTTGTCCTTTACTCACGTAATATAGATATCCAAGAAATAAGATTTGAGATGAATTATGGAATTAAGTAAGCAACAAACGGCTTCGCAAAAAAATCGTTCTTATATTATTGCAGAAAATCTGGGCCAACAGATTTTAACAAGTGCCTATTTGCCTGATTCCATTTTACCAAGTGAATTAGAGTTATCAGAAAAGTACCAAGCCAGCCGAACTGCAATAAGAGAAGCCATCAAAATATTAGCTGCTAAAGGCATGGTATTAGCACGTCCTAAAATAGGAACTCGTGTTATGCCCTCATCAAATTGGAATTTTTTGGATCAAGATTTATTAACTTGGTGGGCAAATAGCGAAGAACAATCCGTTGTGATTAAACATTTCAAAATTGTTCGCCTCGCAATTGAACCCCAAGCTTGTTATCTTGCAGCTATACATGCAACACCCGAACAGAAGCAATCTTTACAGCTTTTAGCGAATGAAATGTTGTTACTCGCAAAAGAGTTCGATAGAGAACGTTGGGTAAAAGTGGATTACTATTTTCATTTAACAATTTATAAAGCCTGTGCAAACCCTTTTCTAATCTCTTTTGCTAATTTATTTCGTTCTATTTATCAACGTTATTTTGATGTCATTACTGACAATGAAGTTATCGAAGTTGATATCCACCAGCAATTAGCGAATGCCATTATCCAAGGTCAAAGTACCAAAGCTCTCGATTTTTGCTATAAGCTATTAACAGTGAACGAAAAATAACCTAACAAGATAACTTATCCCAGCGGGCTTTAACTTTTTAGATAGGTACTCGATGTTCAAAACAGCCAAAAATATGTCTGGCCTTCCATGGATTGCGGCAATGGCCTTTTTCATGCAGGCGCTTGATGCCACTATTTTGAATACGGCTTTACCTGATATTGCGAAAAGCCTTCATCATTCACCCCTTGCAATGCAATCTGCCGTTGTTAGCTATACATTGACGGTTGCATTGCTAATTCCTATTAGTGGATGGTTTGCTGATCGGTTTGGTACTCGCCGTATCTTTATTTTAGCCGTTTCATTATTTTCTTTCGGTTCTTTACTTTGCGCCCTTTCCCCATCATTGAATTTTTTAGTGACTTCCCGAATTATTCAAGGAATTGGTGGTGCAATGATGATGCCCGTTGCTCGATTAGCATTAATAAGGGCGTATCCACGTAGTGAGTTATTACCGATATTAAACTTTGTGACCATCCCAGGATTAGTCGGACCAATATTAGGTCCACTGTTAGGTGGTATATTGGTTACTTATGCCACATGGCATTGGATATTCATTATTAATATTCCTATTGGAGTTTTAGGTATTTTTTATGCTCTAAAACACATGCCTGATTTTAAAATGCCAAAACGAAAATTTGATACGCTCGGATTTTTATTATTTGGTTTTGGTTTAGTCATGCTTTCCGTTAGCTTGGATTTATTTGGCGATAAAGCGCTACCTGCATCTATTCCTGCAGCGATTACTGTTGGCGGTTTTCTTTTCTTATTGTTGTATGTTTTCCATGCAAGACGTATTAAGCATGCAATCATCCCATTAAATTTATTTAAAACTCGAACATTTTCGATTGGTATCAGCGGTAATATTGCTACGCGTCTAGGTACAGGCAGTATTCCATTTTTAATGCCATTAATGCTACAAGTTGGATTTGGTTATGAAGCGGTTGTCGCTGGAATGATGATGGCACCATTGGCTATTGGCTCAATAACAGCAAAATCAGGGGTCACAAAAATCCTCACTAAATATGGATACCGTAATACATTATTTGTGATCACTGTAATTATTGGGTTAATGATTGCCCAGTTCTCATTGCAATCCCCGAGTATGTCTATTTATTTATTAGTTGTGCCATTATTCATATTAGGAATGGTCATGTCAGTTCAGTTTACTGCGATGAATACCATTTGCTTAGCGGATTTAACAGACAATAATGCAAGCGCAGGAAATAGTATGTTAGCCGTCACCCAACAACTATCCATTAGTTTTGGCATTGCCGTGAGTGCCGCGATATTGAATTTCTATGATGGCCAACCTAATAGTAATACCGTGGATAATTTCCACTATACCTTTATTACTATTGGTGTGGTTACACTGGTTTCCGCTTTTGTCTTCTTATTATTAAGTAAAACCGATGGTGATAACTTAATTAAAGGAAAAACCAAAAAAGCTAAGAATTCACCTTCTTAACAGACTGGCGCTCGATAAGCTCAGGGGTGAGTACTAACACACTGGTCTCTGCCTCTGGGTTATCCATTCGATAAATCAGTTGATTAACTGCTTGTTGCCCTAACTCATCTTTTGGTTGATGAATGGTTGTTAATGGTGGGATCATATAAGAAGAAAGATCGATATCATCATAACCGACAATCGAAATATCATCAGGCACTTTCATCCCCTTTTGGAATATTGCCTGATAAGCCCCAACTGCCATGGCATCATTACCCGCGAAAATAGCTTGAGGTGGGATAGGTAATTCAAGTAATGCATTCATTGACTCAAAACCACCAGCGAATTCAAAATCACTGAAAATCAGATAATCTTCATCAATTTTAATGCCGGCGTCATTCATAGCTTGAATAAAACCTTGGTGACGGGCTCTTGCTGGTGATTTATCTTGCGGCCCTGCAATGCAAGCAATACGAGTGAACCCTGCATTAATTAAGTAGCGAGTAGCCATTTCGCCCCCTAAAAATGAGTTATCTTGGATAACATCACCGCCAGATTCAAATGGCGACCAGTCCATCATTACCGTCGGTACCGCAGGATAACGAGCCAGTACCTCTTTTGATGGCCCTTGAACTTCAGTACACATGATCAATAACCCATCTACCCGCTTTTGTAATAGGGTCTCTAAACTATGATTCATCCGTTGAAGGTCACCTTCTGTGTTGCACAAAATCAAGCTATAACCACGCTCGTAGCAACTCCGTTCTACACCTCGCACCACTTCCGCATAAAATGGGTTGTTACTGGTTGTTAGCAACATTCCAATTGTATTCGTGCGATTCATTTTTAAGCTTCTCGCCAATGCCGAAGGGGCGTAATTTAGCTCTTCAATTGCATTTTTAACGCGCAGAGTAATACTCTCACTAACGTAGCGATTTTGATTGATAACGTGAGAGACGGTGGATGTCGACACCCCCGCAAGGCGTGCCACATCTTTCATTGTTGCCACAAGTTAATCCTATTGAGCTAAAAATTGGTCAATTTCTTTGCGCCATGGAACTGAAGGCTGAGCACCTGGGCGCGTTACTGCTATCGCCGCCGCCGCATGGGCAAAAATAATAGCATCTTCATCAGCCTTACCTTCTAGTAAAGCGGTAACGTATGCCCCATTGAATGTATCACCTGCCGCAATAGTATCCACTGCTTTTACGCGAAACCCCGCAATTATTTTACCTTGTACGCCTTTTTCACTATACCAAACCCCGCGAGCCCCCAAAGTAATCATCACTTTACTGATCCCTTTTTGGTGTAATACTTCTGCCGCTGCTTGGGCACCTTGGTCATCATTAACGGCAATCCCCGTTAAATGTTCCGCTTCCGTTTCATTCGGGGTGATAATATCCACCAGCGTTAGTAATGAGTCTGGTAATGATTGCGCTGGAGCTGGGTTTAAAATGACTTGAGTATTGTTTTTCTTTGCAATTTCAGCAGCCATCTGAACAGTTTCAATCGGTGATTCAAGCTGCATTAAGACGGCATCTGCCTCAATAATTTTTTGCTGATATTGCGCAAGTCTCTGCGTTGTTAGTTGCGCATTGGCACCCGCATTGATACCAATGATGTTTTCCCCTTGTTGATTGACATAAATCAGAGCAACACCTGTCGTTTCCTCTTTAATCGCATCAATGCATTCCGTTTTAATATTATCGAGATGAAGCTGTTTTTTTATACTTGCACCGATATCGTCATCACCCACACAGGCTATAAAGGTTATGTCAGCACCACTACGACCAGCAGCTACAGCTTGGTTTGCACCTTTTCCACCAAAGGCAACTTGGTAACTGTCGCCACGAACAGTTTCACCTGGCTGTGGGAATTGCTTAACATTCAAAATATGATCAGCATTAATACTACCTAGAACTACCAGTTTTGCTGTACCCATAACATTTATATCCTTTTTATTGTGACTTTATAACCACAAAACCAATAAACCGCCGCAAATGCTGTCACGGCGGTTACTTTATCTTATTGTTTTACCACTAATTCCAATTCAACAGGAACAGTTGCTTCAACTTTTTCGCCTTTTAAGACTTTATCGGCAATCTGCACGCCGACAATACCAATTTGATCAGGACGCTGTGCGATTGTTGCGCCTAATTTACCGCCTTCTACGGCTTTAATGCCATCATTCGTGCCATCGAATCCTACAACTAAAACATCAGTACGACCCGCAGTTTGCAGTGCTCTTAATGCTCCCAGTGCCATTTCGTCATTTTGAGCAAAGACGGCTTGAACCGCTGGGTGTGCAGTAAGCAGGTTTTGCATGACGTTAAGGCCTTTGGTTCTGTCGAAGTCCGCAGGCTGACTCGCCAGTAAATTAAATTTGTGCTCTTTCGCACCCGTATTAAAGCCTTCACCACGTTCACGCGCGGCTGAAGTACCTGAAATTCCTTCTAGTTGAATAACTTTGGCTTCGCTACCTGTTTTTTGTGCAATATAATCCGCCGCCATTTTACCGCCCATACGGTTATCTGAAGCAACGTGACTGACTACCTCACCTTTATTCGCAGCTCTATCTAAGGTAATGACAGGGATTTTTGCTTTGTTTGCCATTAAGATAGAGTTACCCACTGCATCAGAATCTGTTGGGTTGATTAGCATCAATTTAGTTCCACGAACCGTTAAGTCCTGAACGTTTGCCAATTCTTTGGCAGGATTATCTTGTGAATCTAAGACAATCAGTTCATAGCCCAGTCTGTCCGCTTCTTTTTGTGCACTATCTTTCATCGTGACAAAGAAAGGGTTGTTCAATGTTGAAATCACTAACGCAATACTGTCTTTTGCCATCGCATTAACACTAACGGTTGCACTCAGTGCAACAGCTGATAACAATGTAGCTAATTTATTCAGTTTCATAATCGTTTTCCTGTAGGGTTATTTTTTATTATCAACAAGTACCGCAAGTAAGATGACGACCGCTTTGACAATCATCTGATAGTTAGACGAAATACCTAATAAGTTTAAGCCATTGTTTAAGAAACCTAGGATCAATGCACCAATCAACGTGCCAACAATACGCCCTTTTCCGCCTGCAAGGCTTGTACCACCGAGTACAACCGCTGCGATAGCATCCAATTCATACCCATTACCTGCCATGGGTTGAGCCGATGACAAACGTGCAACTTCAATCACACTTGCCAGTGCCGCCAGTAAACCACATAAGGCATACACAATAATTTTGATGCGATCGACGTTAATGCCTGATAAGCGAGTTGCTGCTTCATTGCCACCTAGCGCATAGATATAACGACCTAATCGAGTGTGATGCAACATGTACCATGCCGCAGCAAAAACAATGATCATTAACCAAACTGGGGTAGGAATACCTAATGGACGACCAATACCAAACCAACCAAATAAATCTGCATTATCACTAAAACCTGTATTAATTGGGCTTCCATCGGTATACACACGAGTAACACCGCGCAATAAAAGCATCATCACTAATGTTGCAATAAAGGCTTGAACTTTCCCTTTCGCGACAATGACCCCAGTGCATGCACCAATAGCCGCGCCAAGTGCTAGAGCGCCAGCAACAGCAACTAAAGCATTAACTTCAGCGCCCACCATTGATGCGGCGACTGCGCCAGTCAGTGCAAGTAGTGAGCCCACCGACAGGTCAATCCCTGACGTTAAGATAACCAACGTCATGCCTACCGCCATGATGGCGTTCACTGACGTTTGCTGCAAAATATTGAATAGGTTATTCACCGTAAAAAAATTAGGGCTTAATGTTGATACGATAGCAATTAAGACTAATAGCGCAATTAACGATTTTTGCTCCATTAGCCAAGCTTTGCTGAACCAGCGTTTTGATGATGCAGTTGTTGAACTCATACTGATAACTCCTGAACTGAGCCGTAATTTTTACCCACTGCGGCAGCCATTAAGGCTTCCTGAGTCGCGTCTTTGGCTGTGAACTCACCGCTGATATGACCTTCGTGCATCACCAATATGCGGTCACTCATTCCAATCACTTCAGGCATTTCTGAAGACACTAAAATGATGCTCAGCCCTTCTTTCTTAAATTGGTTAATTAGCTGATAAATTTCTTTTTTTGCCCCCACATCAACACCACGCGTTGGTTCATCAAGGATCAACACCTTTGGTCTAGTCATCAATCCTCGGGCGATAGCCACTTTTTGTTGATTTCCGCCAGAAAGGTTGCCAATGATTTGGTCCATTGATGGGGTTTTTATATTGAATAACCTAATGAAATCACTGACAGTTTGTTGCTCTTCACCATGTTTCAGGCTTCCACCTGCACGGCTGAAATACCGTAATGCCGTTAATGACATATTTTCCTTAACTGACATGCCTAGGACTAAACCGTCCCGTTTACGGTCTTCAGAAATATAAACAATGCCATTATTAAGGCCATCTTGCGGGGTTTTTAACGTGATAGGTTTACCATCAAGGCTGATAGTGCCTGCTTTCTTTGGTGCGGCGCCATAGATGATTTTCATTAATTCTGTACGACCTGCTCCCATCAAGCCTGAAACGCCTAAAATTTCACCACTTTTCAAAATAAAACTGGCGCTTGTTACTCCAGGGCCTGAAACACTTTCGAGCTGTAAACGGGTATCGCCTGCTTGAACATCTACGCGTGGGTATTGGTCTTCAAGTTTTCTTCCCACCATCATTTCAATCAGTTTTTCTTCTTCTAATTCGCTAACGGGTTTTTCGCCAATAAACTGGCCATCGCGAAAAACAGTCACATCATCGCAAATTTCAAAAATTTCTTTTAAACGGTGAGAGATATAAACAATACCGCAGCCTTGTGCTTTTAAGTCTTCAATAACGCGAAATAATGATTCAGTTTCCGTATCAGTGAGAGCATCTGTCGGCTCATCCATGATGATCACTTGGGATTGAAAGCTGAGAACCTTGGCAATTTCCACCATTTGTTGCTCACCAATAGAAAGCTCTGCAATGGTTTGGTGGCTATCATAATCAAGGTTAAGACGTTTTAGCAGTTTGTCCGATTCACTGAACATTTTTTTCCAGTCTATTTTGCCAAACGCACTGACAAACTCGCGTCCAAGGAAAATGTTTTCTGCAATAGTCAGCTCAGGGATCAGGTTTAATTCTTGGTGAATAATACCAATACCCGCTTCTTGGGAACTTTTAGGCCCATTAAACGCCACTTCTTTGCCAAGAAAGCGAATTTTACCTGCGTCTTTTTGATAGATCCCCGTAAGCACTTTCATCATGGTTGATTTGCCAGCCCCATTTTCCCCCACCAGCGCCATGACTTTTCCAGGATAGACATTTAATGTCGCACCACTGAGCGCTTTCACACCTGGAAATGATTTATCGATACCGATAAGTTCTAATAAAGGTTGCATAGTCACCTCAGAAAGTCACACCAGAACAAAGGATTATATTAGCAAATGGCGAACATTCCCCTGTTCTAATGACCGCTTTGCTGTCATGCGTCAGCTGTTTAAAGCGCTCATGACTACAATAGATAATTTCGATTTGATTGCCTTGCACAGTTTGTAGGTCATTCAAATGCGTTAAAATTGCCGTTTCCATGGTGGGATTCATCGCGCTAATTTCTTCAGCAATAATGGCTTTTTCTACCTGCATTTCTTGCGTAACGACCCGCAAAACAGCCATGAAATCGGGTAATCCTTGCGTTATTGCTAAATCAATCCGCTCAGGCCCTGTTGAAATGGGCAAACCTGCATCTGCCAGTGTGATTTGATCTGTATGACCTAATTTAGCAATCACTGAGGTAATATTGGCATTAAGCAGAACACCTTTTTTCATTTTTTCACCGCCATTCCTGATAAGCGAAACGTTTCGCTCACCTAATCATAGTTTAGATGAGTCACAACTCAATATTGATGATTGATATTTGTGATCGGTATCGAAACGTTTCGTTGGCGTTAAAGAAATAAAAAAGGATAACTAATTGAATAGTTTATAGCTGAATCGTTTCTATTGATTCATAAATAAACACACAAAAAAACATTCACAAACAATCAAAAACCCTTAAACACAATTATTGATAATAAATGCCATTGAATTTCATTTTTCCCCTAATTTATGTTGGTATATCAACTGTAATTTAAGATAAGTTGAATTATTTATCTTTAATGGTTGCAACAAGGAATAAAAAATGAATATGACATCGTCAATAAAATCAGTTAATCCAGCAACAAACAAAGTAGAAAAGATTTATGAAGAAATGAGTGCGGAGCAAGTCGATACAATTCTCACCAAAGCAGATACCGCCTACCTGACTTGGAAAAAAACCTCATTTACAGAGCGAGCGGCAATTTTACATAACATAGCAAAAGTTATGCGAGATAAAAAAGAACTTCTCGGAAAAATATGTACAACAGAAATGGGAAAGCTATTAAGTGAGTCAATAAGCGAAGTTGAATTATGCGCAAATATTTTTGACTACTATGCAAATGAAGGAAGCCGTTTATTAGCGGATAAAGAAATTGATGTTAAACACGGAAAAGCCTTCTTAACTTATGAACCAATCGGAGTACTCCTGACGGTTCAACCATGGAATTTCCCGTTTTATCAAATAACTCGAACAGCTGCCGCTAATTTAATGGCAGGAAATACCATTGTTTTAAAACATGCTTCAAATATTCCTCAATGTGCTGAAATGATGGAAAAAATATTTATTGAAGCAGGACTACCGGATGGGGTTTACAACAATTTATTCATTCCTGGCTCAAAAGTTTCTGCTCTTGTTTCAGATGAACGAGTCAAAGCCGTATCTTTAACAGGTAGTAAACCTGCAGGTTCCAATTTTGCCTCTGAAGCCAGTAAAGCAATAAAAAAATCAACCCTTGAGCTAGGAGGAAGTGATGCTTTTATTGTGCTAGCTGATGCAGATATTGATAGCGCGGTTGCATCAGCGACTGCTGGCCGTCTATGGAATGCAGGGCAGGTTTGTGTTTCACCAAAACGTATTATTGTATTAGAAAACGTTGCGAAAGAATTTATCGCAAAAGCAAAAGCAATCTATGAAAAAATTATTGTGGGTGATCCAATGGACCCAGCCACGCAACTTGCTCCATTAAGTAGTGAAAAAGCGGTGAATGAAGTTGTTCATCAAGTTGAAGTAGCCGTAAAAGAGGGAGCAACACTGGTATTTGGAGGTAAGCGATTAGATCGTGAAGGGGCATTTATGCAACCCACAATACTGACAGATATAAAACCGAATATGAAAGCGTATTATGAAGAAATATTTGGCCCAGTACTTTGTATTTATGCTGTAAAAAATATAGATGAAGCCATTCAATTAGCTAACGCGACTGAATTTGGTTTAGGTGGAACTGTCTTTGGTAAAAATGAAGCTGAAGCGATAAAAGTGGCTCGCCAAATAGTTTCAGGGATGGTTTATATCAATCATCCGACAGGAATTGCCCCGGAACTCCCCTTCGGTGGAACTAAGCTTTCTGGTTATGGTCGAGAACAATCACTTGCGGGAATTCGTGAGTTTGTGAATGAAAAATTAATTCGGGTTACCACGCCAGATGCACCTTATTAATCATTTTTAATCTTCAGTTAGGGCTCATGTTTTTTATAGACATGAGCCCTAGCCTATTCAAATCAGCCTTATTCCTACTCAGATTTTCTCGCCTTAATACAGCTACACACGATTTAAATCAAATAACACAAAAGAAAAATGACAAAATTGATTGCGCTGTTTATAAAAGGGCAGATAACCTAAGAATTAAGCGTAACTTAAACATTATTGAATTTTGTTATTCAATGAAAAGGAATATCGATGCAATTATCTGAACGAATAGCTCAATTAAGCAATTACCTTGAAAGTGGTTTATATGAACGCCAGCAAGCTATTCGTTTGTGCTTATTAGCCACACTCAGTGGTGAAAGCGTATTTCTATTAGGCCCTCCCGGGATTGCTAAAAGCTTAATTGCACGAAGAATGAAATATGCCTTCCGTCATGCCCATGCATTTGAGTATTTAATGACGCGCTTTTCGACGCCTGAAGAAATTTTTGGGCCGTTATCTATTCAAGCTTTAAAAGACGAAGGGCGCTATGAACGCCTAACCAAAGGTTATTTACCTGATGCTGAAGTGGTTTTCTTGGATGAAATCTGGAAAGCTGGTCCAGCTATTCTTAATACGCTATTAACGGCTATCAATGAACGTAAATTCCGTAATGGTGATGAAGAAAAAGCTATCCCCATGCGTTTGCTCGTCACGGCTTCGAACGAATTGCCTGATGCAGATAATAGTTTAGAAGCCCTTTTTGACCGCATGTTAGTGCGTATCTGGCTTGATAAAGTACAGGAAAAACAAAACTTTCGGGCATTATTAACAGGAAAATCATCATTAGAAGAATCTCAAATCCCTGAGCATTTAAAAATCAGTGATGAAGAATACCAACAGTGGCAACAAGAAATCCCTAAAATTACGCTGCCCGATCACTGTTTTGAGCTGGTCTACCAGCTGCGCCAGCAATTGGACGCCACTGACAAGCAAGTTTATGTCTCGGATAGACGTTGGAAAAAAGCCATTTATTTATTACAAGCAAGTGCATTTTTTAATGGCCGTAGCAGTGTTTCTCCCCTTGATATTGTGCTTTTAAAAGATTGCCTGTGGCACGATATGCAATCTATGAATACATTACCACAGTTAATTCAATCACTTTTACAAGAAGAGGGTTGGCAGCAGCGTAAATTCACCCGTGAAATTGAGCAAATTTACCAACAGTGGATGTCATCTACGCAAGATCAAAACAGTCAAGATGCCTTTAAAGTGAATAAAAACAATGCGATGTTTGCCCGCAAGGCCTCATATGTGCTGCCTGAGTATGTTCAGGAAGGACGGATCACGCTGTTTTTACATCGTCCATTGCAATTGCATAATATGAAAGTGACATTTGTTACCACAGACAAAAAAGCACTCACTTTATTTTTAAATAAAGGTACGACGTTATCCGCACATTTAAACGGTATTGGTTTTGCACAAGAAATTGCCGCTGAAGTGAATAATTTAAATCAGATACAGTTATTAGATATAAGCCATCAATCATCAACATTATATATCCAAGATAAAACAGTGACACAAACCTCCACATCAAATAACCAAGAATGGTTAGATAAGCTGGATAACATTCAATCTGATATTCAAGGCGCTCGCTATCAATTTGAAAAGCAGCAACCCAATCTTTTTATTGAACCCCATTGGTTGGCAGATATTGAGCAAAGTTTTCTACAAATTTCAGAGAAATTAACGCAATTACGTAATCAGATCACAGGGAAAGTGGCTGAATAATTATGATGAGTTTAGCCACTCTGGAGATGCTGCTTTCGGTTAATGAAAGCCAACTAATTGAAGAGATTATTATCTCGCTCCTTGCTACACCGCAATTAGCGGTATTTTTTGAAAAACACCCTCGTTTAAAAAAAGCATTGTTAAAAGACTTATCCAGTTGGAAAACAGACCTGAAACAGCGCTTACAAGATGCGTTAGTTCCCGCGCAACTTTCTGAAGAGTTTGAGTTGTATCGACAATCCCTTGGTATCTCAACGGATGCTTTTTTTACGCGGCTTCCTTCTGTAATAGAAAGGCTTAACCAAATTGACTCGCCGTTTTACCGAGAAGCAAATCAATTACAAAGTGGTAAAATTGAAAATCGCAGTGCAAGGCAAGCTTTGTTTGTACAAAAGTGGCGAGTCAGCTTAATTTTACAAGTCACCACCCTGCATAAAGAGTTATTAGAGCAAGAAAAAGAGCAATTGCTGGCGGAATTGCAACGCAGGTTAGCCTTGAGTGGAAATTTAGAAGATATTTTGGGTGAAAATGAGCGGGCAGCAGGACGTTTGTGGGATTTAAGCAAAGGGGTAAATATGACCTCCGCTTATAATGACCAGTTGTTAAATCGCTACAGTGAATTTTTACGTCAGCAGCCTGAACTCGAAAAAATAGCTCAATTATTAGGGCGCAGCCAAACAGCGCAAGCTATTCCTGATGATAGCGTGGTTTTAGAACCGATGACCATCATGGAGAAAGTACCAGAGACAGTGCCTGAACAAGTTAATGGCTTAAACCAAAGCGATGATATTTTGCGTTTATTACCCGCTGAACTTGCGATGTTGGGTATCGAAGAAATTGAATTTGAGTTTTATCGAAAATTACTGGAAAAGCAGCTATTAACTTATCGATTGCAAGGGGATAGCTGGCAAGAAAGAAAAGTACTACGCCCTATTACACATCACCATGATGAAGAGCAACCTAGAGGGCCATTTGTGGTGTGTATTGATACATCAGGCTCAATGGGCGGGTTAAATGAGCGTTGTGCAAAGGCATTTTGCCTTGCGCTAATGAAAATTGCGTTAGCCGATAACCGCGCGTGCCATGTGATGCTGTTTTCTACGGATATTGTGCATTACGATTTATTATCTGCAGATGGGCTGGAACAATGCATTCGGTTTTTACATCAAACATTTAAAGGCGGAACAGACCTTGCAGCATGTTTGCAAGAGACAACCGTTAAACTAGAGTCTAAGCAATGGATGGATGCTGATGCTGTGGTCATTTCTGATTTTGTAGCTCAACGTTTGCCCGATGAACTCATTCAAAAAATAAAAACCATGCAGAAGATAGGGAAATACCGCTTCCATGCGGTATCTGTGTCAAACTATGGGAAACCCGGCATCATGAAAATCTTCGACCATATTTGGCGCTTTGACACCGGGTTAAAAAGTAGGCTTTTACGCCGCTTTAGTCGCTAATTACAGCATACCTTCAACAGATTCTTGCATGTCTGGCGCCCAAACACCGCATTGAACTTGGCCAATGTGCTGGCGTTGCAGAAGTAGCATCACTAAACGGGATTGGCCAATACCACCACCAATAGTTTGTGGCATTTCACCTTTTACTAGTGCTTGGTGCCATTCTAGTTCCATCCGTTTTTCATCTTGTGTCAGGCTTAATTGACGCGTTAAGCATTCAGGGCTAACACGGATCCCCATGGAAGACAGCTCAAATGCGTCTTGTAATACAGGGTTCCACACAAGGATGTCCCCGTTTAAACCACAAAAACCGTCTTCGTTTTCTGTTGTCCAGTCGTCATAGTCTGGAGCACGTACATCGTGAGATTCACCACTGGATAACTTACCACCGATACCAATAAGGAAAACAGCACCAAGTTCCTTCGCGATTGCTCGCTCACGGCCTTTAGCATCAAGGTCAGGGTAGCGCTGTAACAGCTCTTCACTGTGGATAAAGTGAATTTGGTCTGGCAGGAACGGTGCCAGTCCAAACTCTTTACTTACGGCAGCTTCTGTTTCTTTTATTGCCTTATAGATTTTACCCACTGTCTGTTTCAGATAAGGAAGTGTACGCTCCTCATCTGCCATCACTTTTTCCCAATCCCACTGATCGACATAGACGGAGTGGATTGGGGTTAAGCGATCTTCGTCCGGACGTAACGCTTTCATATGCGTATAGAGTCCTTGGCCTTCACTGAAACCAAAACGACCTAACGTTTTACGTTTCCATTTAGCCAATGAGTGCACCACTTCAAAGGTCGCACCTGGGATTGATTTCACTTTTACTTGAACCGCTTTTTCACTGCCTGATAAGTTATCTTGTGTACCATCACCAAGACGACTCAGGATAGGCCCTTGAACTTCAATTAGACCGAGTTCTTTTTCAAGTAAACGTGAGAAATAGGATTTTACAAAACTAATTTGTTGCTGATGTTCAATGAATGACTTGTCCATAATTTATTACCCATAATTTGTTTGCTGTATTAGCTGATGTATAGATTAAGCAACAAAATGAGGTATAAATTCAATATCCATCATTAAAAAAAGCCTTTCCTATTTATTTTAATCAAAAAAACAGGTATAAAAATGAATAATCGTTAAAATAGAGGTGAAATAATGCCAGAAAATTATCAAATCGATAATCTCGATCGTGACATACTTCACGAATTAATGAGAAATGCACGTACACCTTATGCAGAATTAGCCAAAAAATTTGCAGTAAGCCCAGGGACAATTCATGTCCGTGTCGAAAAAATGAAACAAGCAGGAATCATTAAAGGCACCCGTATTGATATAAACCCAAAACAGTTAGGTTTTGATGTCTGCTGCTTTATTGGCATTATTTTAAAAAGTGCAAAGGATTACCCAACAGCATTAAAAAAATTGGATGCCTTAGAAGAAGTGGTCGAGGTGTATTACACAACTGGTCAATACAGCATTTTTATTAAGGTCATGTGCAAATCAATTGATGCCCTGCAAGACGTACTTATCAACAAAATTCAAACAATTGATGAGATTCAATCTACGGAAACCCTGATCTCCTTACAGAACCCGATCTTACGTACAATCAACCCTTAGAAAAAAAATGATATAACCACATTATCCACAGGTAGATCCCAGCTCATTCACAGCGTACAATAGCGCCCTATTATTGTGAAAGAGAATCACCATGACAAAAGTAACCTTAATAAGTGGCAGTACAATGGGCAGTGCAGAGTACGTTGCTGAGCACATGGCTGAGATTTTAGAAGAACTTGGTTATGAAACAGATATTCAACATGGCCCAGAGCTTGATGATTTAACACTTGAAGGCATTTGGCTGGTGGTGAGTTCGACTCACGGAGCAGGTGATCTACCTGAAAGTATTCAACCGTTCTTTGATGCTATAGAAGAAAGCTCACCTGATCTCAGCCAAGTGATGTTTGGTGCTGTTGGGATCGGTAGCTCGGAATATGACACTTTTTGTGGTGCGATCCACAAACTAGATACCCTATTAAGCGAAAAAGGGGCTAAACGGATCGGTGAATGTTTTGAAATAGACATCCAAAAACACGAAATCCCAGAAGATCCCGCAGGGGAATGGGTTAAAATTTGGGCAAACGAACTATAGTTTGGTCAAAATAGCATCAGTCAGCTGTGGATAACTCAGGGTAGATCCCTTTATTAACCCGTAGTTATCCAGAGTATAAGTTTTAGGGCCACCAAGGCCTGTGCATAAGTACCCATTTTGATCCCAGCTTATACGCAATTGGATCACGGATCATTCACAGTATATGATCCTTTACATTTTTATGATCTTTAAAGTGAAAATCCACTTATCCACAGAAACCGATGATCCTAATAAAAGATCTAATAAAGAGATCTTTAAATAAAAAGATCTTAATATTATATAGGGGAGAAACCTAAGCTTGGTCTCTTCCTCAAACTTGAGTAGAATTCTCTCCTCAAATGCACAGTCAGCATTTTCTAACGTTTAAGGTTCACACATGTTTTATCCAGAGCAATTTGACGTCATCGTAATTGGTGGTGGTCATGCCGGTACTGAAGCAGCAATGGCAGCTGCACGTATGGGGCGTCAAACCCTATTACTGACTCACAATATTGATACATTGGGCCAGATGTCTTGCAACCCAGCCATCGGTGGGATCGGTAAGGGGCATCTGGTCAGAGAAATTGATGCTCTTGGTGGTTTAATGGCCACAGCAACTGACAAAGCTGGCATTCAATTTAGAACATTAAATGCCAGCAAAGGCCCTGCTGTTCGAGCTACTCGAGCACAAGCGGACCGCGTTCTCTACCGCCAAGCGGTTAGAACAGCTTTAGAAAACCAACCTAATCTAATGATTTTCCAACAACCTGTTGAAGATTTGATTGTTGAAAACAATCAAGTCACAGGAGCGGTTACTCGCATGGGCTTAAAATTTAAAGCCAAAGCAGTCGTCCTAACTGTTGGGACTTTCCTGGATGGAAAAATTCATATTGGGTTAGAAAACTACAGCGGTGGTCGTGCAGGTGATCCACCATCAATTTCCCTTTCTCAGCGTTTAAGGGAATTACCATTACGTGTTAACCGTTTAAAAACGGGAACACCACCGCGTATTGATGCAAGAACTATTGATTTCAGTCAGTTAGCTCAACAGCTAGGTGACGACCCAATGCCCGTATTTTCATTCTTAGGTTCGCAAGATCAACATCCACAACAGATGCCTTGCCATATCACCTATACCAATGAAAAAACGCATGATGTGATCAGAAATAACCTTGATCGTAGCCCAATGTATGCAGGGATCATCGAAGGGATCGGCCCTCGCTATTGCCCATCGATCGAAGACAAAGTCATGCGCTTTGCAGACAAAGACTCACACCAAATTTTCTTAGAGCCAGAAGGTTTAACCAGTAACGAAATCTATCCGAACGGGATTTCCACCAGCTTGCCTTTTGATGTGCAAATGCAGATCGTGCACTCTATGAAAGGGATGGAAAATGCAAGGATCATTCGTCCTGGTTATGCAATAGAGTATGATTTCTTTGACCCACGCGATCTCAAACAAACTCTGGAAAGCAAATTTATTAATGGCTTGTTCTTCGCTGGTCAAATTAATGGGACTACAGGTTATGAAGAAGCGGGTGCACAAGGGTTACTTGCAGGCTTAAATGCTGCACAACATGCCTTTGGCTTAGAAGGCTGGTTCCCACGCCGTGACCAAGCATATATGGGGGTTCTGGTTGACGATCTTTGCACACTCGGCACTAAAGAACCATATCGTATGTTTACCTCACGTGCAGAATATCGTTTGATGTTACGTGAAGATAACGCAGATTTACGTTTAACAGAAAAAGGCCGCGAGTTAGGCTTAGTCGATGATATTCGTTGGGCTCATTTCAACAACAAAGTTGAACTGATTGAAAAAGAACGTCAACGTTTGAAAGACATTTGGGTTCATCCTAAATCGGATAACCATACAGAGATTGATGGCATCTTAACCGTTCCTTTATCCAAAGAAGCTAACGGTGAAGATTTATTACGTCGTCCTGAAATGACTTATCAAATGCTAACTACGCTAAACTTATTTGCGCCTGCAATTGATGATCCACAAGCCGCTGATCAAGTTGAGATTCAAGTTAAATACGAAGGTTATATTGCGCGTCAGAAAGAAGAGATCGAAAGACAGCTACGCAATGAAAACACTTTGTTACCTGTTGATCTTGATTACAAACAAGTGAAAGGCTTATCTAACGAAGTTATGGCAAAGCTGAACGATCACAAACCAACATCGATCGGCCAAGCTTCGCGTATTTCGGGGATCACCCCTGCAGCAATCTCTATTTTGCTTGTATGGTTGAAAAAGCAAGGCATGCTACGCCGGAGCGCTTAACATGGATTTATTATCAAAACTCAATCAATTGCTTGCAAAAACAGATATCGATTTAACGGAAAAGCAAAAACAGCAGTTAGTTAATTACGTTGGGTTATTAGTTAAATGGAATAAAGCCTATAACTTGACCTCTGTGCGTGACCCACAACAAATGTTAATTCGTCATATCATGGATAGCATAGTGGTGAACGGTCAACTCAACGGGCAACGCTTTATTGATGTTGGAACGGGCCCTGGCTTACCAGGCGTTCCTTTGGCTATTGTTCGACCTGACGCCCATTTTGTTTTATTGGACAGTTTAGGGAAGCGTGTACGCTTTTTAAAACAGGTTCAACATGAGTTAGGACTAACTAACATAGAACCTGTTCAATCGCGAGTTGAAGAGTACCCTGTTGGAAATGGTTTTGATGGTGTCATTAGCCGCGCATTTGCATCACTGAACGATATGCTAAGCTGGTGCCACCATTTACCGTCATCGGATGGACGTTTTTACGCACTTAAAGGTATCATTCGTGATGATGAAATGGTTCTGCCAGAAGGGTTTGCTATTGAGTCTATCACTGAACTTCAAGTGCCAGAACTTGATGAACAACGCCATTTAGTTAAAATTTCGATGAAATAAAGTTGCTTTCTATCAAATTATTTTATCTTTTAGAGCGATAGCCGAATGTTGAAAAACGGACGGCTATTTTTCGTTTTGAGCAAATAACAAAAACTCAGATTTTACGCATTATTTACACGGCAATAACGAATAGGTTTCAAAAATAATACGTTGAATGGAAAAAGTGAATGTAAATGCCTATTTTAACTTAATCGATTTAGCTAATAAAATAGTTAACAGTGAAATATTTGATTTATAGATTCGTTATTTAGCTTAAAAAATGTATTTCTTAATTATTTGATTTACAGATTAAATCTAATTTTTTTTGTGAAGAAAGTTGAAGGAATAAATAAAGCAAATAAAGCCAAATGTGATTAATGTCACAATTAAGTGAATGAATGTAGCAATTCATTAACTATTTATTAATTATTACAGCGACAATTCTGCGCTGACTCGAAAAAATTAAATATTTATTCACCTTTTCGCTACTTACTGATTGAATTCATTTCGCCTGCCCGTATAATTTGCACGTTTTTGTCTCTTGACACATTTACGCAAAGGCAGTTTTATACAACACTTAGCGTTTCTGAGGCTGAGAAGAGCTGGGAGTATACAAAAAGTTATGTCTGTATCCCTTTATGACAACAAGCATGCTGTAAAGCAGTTGTCTGTTCAGTTTATAACTTTAGTGATCCTCAGTGGGGCTTTCTGTGCAAATAGTATAGAATGGGGGGCCTCTGCTCTTGCTGGTGGGTTAGCATGCTGGTTACCAAATATCGTATTTATGCTGCTAGCACAATTTCAGAAAGCAAAAGAAGAGGATGAACCTGTCCGCATTGCCTGGTTCTTAGCATTAGGAGCAGGGCTAAAGGTTGTTACAACTATCGTTGTTTTAGTTGTTGCTTTCGGTGTGTTCAAAGCGTCATTAACACCACTGGGTTTGACCTATTTAGCGGTGCTAATTGTTCAGATTGTTGCACCAGCCGTTTTTAAACGGTAAGTATTTTTAAACTACAAAAGGGTAAGAGGCATCATGTCTGCATCAGGAGAAGTGATGACTACAGAGGATTACATAGGCCACCATCTGAGAAACCTTCAGTTGGACCTGAGTACCTTTAAGTTGGTCGATCCCCACGCTAGTCCAACATTTTGGACGTTGAACATTGACTCGCTTTTTTTCTCAGTAGTTCTCGGGGCTCTGTTCCTGTGGCTATTTAGAAGAGTTGCAGCCAATGCGACTAGTGGCGTACCCGGTAAGTTACAGACTGCAATAGAACTGATCATTGGTTTCGTTGATAACTCAGTCCGTGATATGTATCACGGTAAGAGCAAAGTTATTGCTCCTTTAGCATTAACGGTGTTCGTCTGGGTATTCTTAATGAACCTGATGGATTTACTCCCAATTGATTTCCTTCCGTATATTGCTGAGCATTATCTCGGGTTACCTGCACTACGTGCAGTACCAACCGCAGATGTTAGTGTCACTCTATCGATGGCAATTGGTGTGTTTATCCTAATCCTCTTTTACAGCATCAAGATGAAAGGAATTGGCGGATTTACTAAAGAGCTCACAATGCAGCCTTTTAATCATCCTGTCTTTATTCCAGTCAACTTGATTCTTGAAGGGGTAAGCCTGCTGTCAAAACCTGTATCACTCGGTCTGCGACTGTTTGGTAACATGTATGCAGGTGAATTGATCTTTATTCTTATCGCGGCTCTGCTTCCGTGGTGGTCACAGTGGTTGTTAAGCCTACCTTGGGCTATCTTCCACATACTGATTATTACGCTACAAGCCTTTATTTTTATGGTTCTGACTGTTGTCTATCTGTCGATGGCATCTGAAGAGCACTAATTTTATTAATCAATAATTGTATTAACTGAAACAAACTGGAGACTGTCATGGAAAACCTGAGTATGGATCTGCTGTACATGGCTGCCGCTGTGATGATGGGCTTAGCGGCGATCGGTGCTGCGATCGGTATCGGCATCCTAGGTGGTAAATTTTTAGAAGGTGCTGCTCGTCAGCCAGATTTAATTCCTCTGCTGCGTACACAGTTCTTTATCGTAATGGGTCTGGTCGATGCTATTCCGATGATTGCTGTTGGTCTGGGCTTGTATGTAATGTTCGCTGTTGCCTAATTAACGTAGAACATTAATTCACTAATGAATAAGAGGTATTGTCTGTGAATCTAAATGCAACAATCCTCGGCCAGGCTATCGCGTTTGTCCTGTTTGTTTGGTTCTGTATGAAGTATGTATGGCCACCGATTATGGCGGCCATTGAAAAACGTCAAAAAGAAATTGCTGACGGCTTATCTTCTGCAGAACGTGCTAAAAAGAACCTGGAACTGGCGCAAACCGACGCAACCGACCGACTGAAAAAAGCGAAAGCTGAAGCTCAAGTCATCATTGAACAAGCGAACAAACAGCGTGTTCAAATGATTGATGAAGCAAAAGCAGAAGCAGAAGCAGAACGTGCAAAAATCGTCGCACAAGCGCAAGCTGAAATTGATGCTGAGCGTAAACGTGCACGTGAAGAGTTACGTAAACAGGTTGCGATGCTTGCTATCGCAGGTGCCGAGAAGATCATCGAACGTTCCGTGGATGAAGCTGCTAACAGCGACATCGTTGATAAACTAGTCGCTGAACTGTAAGGAGGGAGGGGCATGTCTGAAATCGCTACTGTAGCTCGCCCCTACGCCAAAGCAGCTTTTGACTTTGCTGTGGAAAACCAAGCTGTCGAAAAATGGCAGAATATGCTGGCCTTCACCTCACTGGTGACGCGCAATGAACAGGTTGGTGAGCTGCTTTCTGGTTCTATTGCACCAGAAACATTAGCTAAAACGTTTATCTCTGTTTGTGGAGATGAAATTGACGAGCATGTTCAGAATCTGATTCGTGTGATGGCAGACAACGGGCGTTTAACGACGCTACCAGAAGTATTAGCTCAATTTATTCAATTGCGCGATGCTTTGGAATCAACCATTGAGGTTGATGTCATCTCTGCTAACGAACTGAGCGAACAGCAGTCAGCTAAAATTTCTGCAGCGATGGAAAAACGTCTGTCACGCAAAGTTAAGCTGAATTGCAAAATTGATAAGTCTGTTATTGCTGGAGTGATCATTCGTGCTGGAGACCTCGTTATTGACGGGAGTATCCGCGGTCGCTTAGAGCGTTTAACTGACGTCTTGCAGTCTTAAGGGGACTGGAGCATATGCAACTGAATTCCACCGAAATCAGCGAACTGATCAAACAGCGTATTGCTCAGTTCGATGTTGTGAGTGAAGCTCACAATGAAGGTACGATTGTATCCGTTAACGACGGTATCATTCGTATTCACGGTTTAGCCGAAGTCATGCAGGGTGAGATGATCGCACTGCCTGGCAACCGTTACGCTATCGCATTGAACTTAGAGCGTGACTCTGTTGGTGCGGTTGTCATGGGTCCTTATGCCGACTTGGCAGAAGGCATGAAAGTTAAATGTACTGGTCGTATTCTTGAAGTTCCAGTAGGCCGTGGCCTGTTAGGACGTGTTGTGAATACACTGGGTCAACCAATTGATGGTAAAGGTCCTGTTGATAACGATGGCTTCTCACCGGTAGAAGTTATTGCACCAGGCGTTATCGATCGTCAATCCGTTGATCAACCTGTACAGACTGGTTATAAATCAGTCGATGCGATGATTCCAATTGGTCGTGGTCAGCGTGAGCTTGTCATCGGTGACCGTCAAACAGGTAAAACTGCTTTGGCAATCGATGCGATCATCAACCAACGCGACTCAGGTATCAAATGTGTGTACGTGGCTATCGGCCAGAAAGCGTCTACTGTTTCTAACGTAGTTCGTAAACTGGAAGAGCACGGCGCACTGCAAAACACTATCGTTGTTGTTGCTACAGCATCTGAATCAGCTGCTCTGCAATACTTAGCACCATATGCTGGTTGCGCGATGGGTGAATATTTCCGTGACCGCGGTGAAGACGCACTGATCGTATACGATGACCTGTCTAAACAGGCTGTTGCATACCGTCAAATTTCACTGTTGTTACGTCGTCCACCAGGACGTGAAGCTTACCCTGGTGACGTTTTCTATCTGCACTCACGTTTACTTGAGCGTGCTGCTCGCGTTAACGCTGAATACGTAGAAAACTTTACGAAAGGTGAAGTTAAAGGCCAAACAGGTTCACTGACGGCTCTGCCTATCATTGAAACCCAAGCTGGTGACGTTTCTGCATTCGTACCAACAAACGTAATTTCGATTACAGATGGTCAGATCTTCCTGGAATCTAACCTGTTTAACTCTGGTATTCGTCCAGCGGTTAACCCAGGTATTTCAGTATCTCGTGTTGGTGGTGCTGCTCAGACTAAAATCATTAAGAAACTGTCTGGTGGTATCCGTACTGCACTTGCTCAGTATCGTGAACTTGCAGCGTTTGCTCAGTTTGCTTCCGACCTCGATGACGCGACTCGTAAACAGTTAAGTCATGGTCAAAAAGTCACTGAACTGCTGAAACAGAAACAGTATGCACCGATGTCAGTAGCAGAGCAGGCACTGTCTCTGTTCGCGGCAGAACGTGGATTCTTGGATGATGTTGAGTTAGCGAAAATTGGTGCGTTTGAAGCTGCTTTAGTTTCTTTTGCACAGCGCGAGCATGCTGACCTTATGAACGAAATTGGCCCGGCTGGTAGCTATAACGATGATATCGAAGGCAAGTTGAAAAAACTGCTCGAATCATTTAAAGCAACTCAGTCCTGGTAATACTATTCGGCCCGAATTTTTAGGGCCGTCTGGTTAATAAGGAGAAGCAGAAATGGCCGGCGCAAAAGAGATACGTTCCAAGATCGGAAGTGTACAAAATACACAAAAGATCACTAAAGCGATGGAAATGGTCGCTGCGTCCAAAATGCGTAAAACGCAGGAACGCATGGCGGCCAGCCGTCCTTATGCAGAAACCATGCGCAGTGTGATTGGTCACCTAGCGTTAGGTAATCTGGAATATAAACACCCATATCTCGAAGAGCGTGAAGTTAAGCGTGTCGGGTATCTGGTTGTTTCAACAGACCGTGGTCTGTGTGGTGGCTTGAACATTAACTTGTTCAAAAAGCTACTAGCGGACATGAAGTCATGGTCTGAGAAAAACGTTCAGGTTGATTTGGCTTTAATCGGTTCTAAAGCGGTTTCATTCTTCGGTTCTGTGGGCGGTAACGTCGTAACACAAGTCACCGGAATGGGGGATAACCCAACGCTTTCGGATTTGATTGGTCCAGTTAACACTATGCTACAAGCCTATGATGAAGGGCGTTTGGATAAACTGTATGTGGTGACTAACAAGTTCATCAATACAATGTCTCAGGAGCCAACTATTCTTCAATTACTGCCATTGCCTGCAAGCAATGACGAAACATTGAAGAAGAAGTCTTGGGATTATATATACGAACCCGATCCTAAGGCGTTGCTGGATACCCTGCTACGTCGTTATATCGAGTCGCAGGTTTATCAGGGCGTCGTTGAAAACCTGGCTAGTGAGCAGGCCGCACGAATGGTAGCGATGAAAGCCGCTACTGATAATGGTGGAAACCTGATCAAAGAGTTGCAGTTGGTTTACAACAAAGCTCGTCAGGCCAGCATTACTCAGGAGCTTACCGAAATCGTTTCGGGTGCTTCCGCGGTTTAACAGCTAGGTTTACGAATTACGTAGAGGATTCAAGATGGCTACTGGAAAGATTATCCAGGTAATCGGCGCCGTTGTGGACGTCGAGTTCCCTCAAGATGACGTACCAAAAGTGTACGACGCTCTTGAGGTTGTTAACGGTAAAGAAAAACTGGTGTTGGAAGTTCAACAACAGTTAGGCGGTGGTGTTGTCCGTTGTATCGCAATGGGTACATCTGATGGCCTGAGCCGTGGTTTACAAGTAGTAAACTTAGAGCACCCAATCGAAGTACCAGTAGGTAAAGCAACTTTAGGACGTATCATGAACGTTCTGGGTCAGCCTATTGATATGAAAGGTGATATCGGCGAAGAAGAGCGCTGGTCAATTCACCGTGCAGCACCAAGCTACGAAGAGTTAGCTAACTCAACAGAACTGCTGGAAACCGGTATCAAAGTAATGGACTTAATCTGTCCATTCGCAAAAGGTGGTAAAGTTGGTCTGTTCGGTGGTGCGGGTGTTGGTAAAACAGTAAACATGATGGAACTGATCCGTAACATCGCGATTGAGCACTCAGGTTACTCAGTGTTCGCGGGTGTTGGTGAGCGTACTCGTGAAGGGAACGACTTCTATCATGAAATGACCGACTCAAACGTTCTGGATAAAGTATCACTGGTTTATGGCCAGATGAATGAGCCACCAGGAAACCGTCTGCGCGTTGCGTTGACTGGTCTGACTATGGCTGAGAAATTCCGTGACGAAGGTCGTGACGTACTGCTGTTTGTTGACAACATTTATCGTTACACCTTAGCAGGTACTGAAGTATCAGCACTGTTAGGTCGTATGCCATCAGCGGTAGGTTATCAGCCAACGCTGGCGGAAGAGATGGGTGTTCTGCAAGAACGTATTACCTCAACTCAAACGGGTTCTATCACTTCCGTACAAGCGGTTTACGTTCCTGCGGATGACTTGACTGACCCATCACCAGCAACAACCTTTGCTCACTTAGACGCAACGGTAGTTCTGAGCCGTCAAATCGCATCTCTGGGTATCTACCCAGCGGTTGACCCTCTGGATTCTACTAGCCGTCAGTTAGACCCACTCGTCGTTGGTCAAGAGCACTATGATGTTGCACGTGGCGTTCAGTCTATTCTGCAACGTTACCAAGAACTGAAAGATATCATTGCAATTCTGGGTATGGATGAACTGTCTGAAGAAGACAAACTGGTTGTTGCTCGTGCTCGTAAGATCCAGCGCTTCCTGTCTCAACCATTCTTCGTTGCTGAAGTATTTACCGGTTCACCAGGTAAGTTCGTTTCCCTGAAAGACACTATTCGTGGCTTCGGCGGTATCCTGAACGGTGATTACGACCACCTGCCAGAACAAGCGTTCTATATGGTTGGTACCATTGAAGAAGCTGTGGAAAAAGCGAAAAAGCTTTAATCCAGCTGACAGGAGGTTGATATGGTAGCTGCAATGACATACCACCTGACTGTAGTGAGTGCTGAAAAACAAATGTTTGAAGGCCTAGTACAGAAAATTCAGGTGACAGGTAGTGAAGGTGAGCTGGGGATTTATCCACAGCATACCCCGCTGCTGACTGCCATAAAACCGGGCATGGTACGTATTACCAAGCAGTTTGGTGAAGAAGAACTAATTTACCTCTCTGGCGGTATTTTAGAAGTTCAACCAAACGGTGTTATCGTACTCGCTGATACAGCGATCCGTGGTAAAGATTTAGACGAAGCTCGTGCAGTGGAGTCTAAACGCAAAGCGGAAGAACACGTCCGTAAAGCACACGGCGATGTTGATTATGCTCAGGCATCGGCAGAACTTGCAAAAGCAATAGCGAAACTTCGAGTCATCGAGTTAACTAAAAAGCTAATGTAATGATAGCGGTATAGTAAAAAAAGCCAGTTGGTTAATCCTAACTGGCTTTTTTATTTGAGCGAAATATGTAGTATTTTAGATAGGAAATAGGTTTACTTTCATCCCAAAGTTGGAGTTTCAGGAAAAATGACTGTGCAAAGAAAAAGTGTCGTAATTTTAGCTGCCGGTAAAGGCACACGGATGTATTCAGATTTGCCTAAAGTTTTGCATTTACTTGCGGGCAAACCAATGGTTCAGCACGTAATTGATACTGCAAAATCAATCGGTGCATCAGATATCCATCTGGTATACGGGCATGGCGGTGATTTACTGAAAGAAAAACTGGGTGAGCAGAATTTAAATTGGGTTCTGCAAGCAGAACAGCTCGGTACTGGGCATGCAATGCAACAGGCGGCACCAAGTTTCCAAGATGATGAAGATATCGTCATGTTATATGGCGATGTGCCTTTGATTGCGAAAGACACGTTAGATCGCCTGATTGAAGTTAAGCCCCAAGGCGGCATTGGCTTATTGACCGTGATTTTAGATAACCCAACAGGTTATGGCCGTATCATCCGTGAAAATAATGAAGTTGTCGGAATCATTGAGCAAAAAGATGCGACTGAAGAGCAACGTAAAATCCAAGAGATTAACACTGGGATCATGGTTGCAAGCGGTAAAGATTTCAAACGTTGGTTGGCTCAATTGAACAACGATAATGCGCAAGGCGAATACTACATAACGGATATTATTGCTCTTGCTCATAAAGAAGGTAATAAAGTAGCGACCGTTCACCCAAGCCGTTTAAGTGAAATGGAAGGGGTTAATAACCGTCTGCAACTAGCTGCACTTGAGCGTGTTTACCAGAAAGAACAAGCAGAAAAATTGTTACTTGCGGGGGTGATGCTAATCGACCCTGAGCGTTTTGATATACGCGGCACATTGACCCATGGGCGTGACATTATTATCGATACCAATGTCATTATCGAAGGGAATGTGACGCTTGGTAACAACGTACAAATTCAATCTGGTTGTATTTTAAGGAACTGCGTTATTGGTGATAACTCAGTGATAAGCCCGTATTCAGTCATAGAAAACTCTGAATTATCATCAGAATGTACGGTTGGTCCTTTTGCTCGTTTGCGTCCTGGTGCTAAATTAGCGGCTAAAGCGCATGTGGGTAATTTCGTTGAAATGAAAAATGCCACTTTAGGTTTAGGCTCAAAAGCGGGGCATTTAAGTTACCTTGGCGATGCGCAAATTGGTGATAACGTGAATATCGGCGCAGGAACCATCACATGCAACTATGATGGCGCGAATAAACATAAAACCATTATTGGTGATGATGTGTTTGTCGGCTCTGATACTCAATTAGTTGCCCCTGTTTCGGTAGCAAAAGGCGCCACCATTGGTGCTGGCACGACAGTCACTCGAGATGTTAACGAAGACGAATTAGTGGTCAGCCGCGTTAAGCAAATGCACATTAAAAACTGGCAGCGTCCAGTAAAGAAAAAATAAGTGAATTTTGATAAGGGGCCGATTGCCCCTTTGAATATAAAAAGTAGTAAATTATAAAATAGCTACCTAAGGTGGCATAAAAATATCTCCCCATTTTCTACAAGGCTGGGGAACAGCGAAAGCTGAAAAGCAATTAGGTTACGACAAATGAAGGTTTCTAAAGAAAGGAACCTTTTGTCTAGGAATCAATAAAATATGTGTGGAATTGTAGGTGCTGTTGCACAACGTGATATCGCAGAAATTCTGTTAGAAGGTCTTCGTCGTCTTGAATATCGTGGTTATGACTCAGCGGGTATGGCTGTTGTTGACCACGAAGGTCATTTACAACGCTTACGTGAAGTGGGCAAAGTGCAAATGCTGGCGGAAGAAGCAGAGAAAAACCCAGTATCTGGCGGAACGGGGATTGCACATACCCGTTGGGCGACACATGGTATTCCAAGTGAACGTAATGCGCATCCGCATACGTCTGGTTATATTGCTGTTGTTCACAACGGTATTATTGAAAACTATTTAGAACTCAAAGACGAACTGAAAAAACAGGGTTATGTCTTTAGTTCAGAAACTGACACTGAAGTGATTGCACACCTTGTTCATCATGAACAACAAAAAGGTGGCACGCTGGTGGAAGTGGTTCAACGTGTTATCCCTCAGTTACGCGGCGCTTACGGTACCGTGATTATGGATAGCCGTATTCCTGAATTATTAGTCGCTGCACGCTCTGGTAGCCCATTGGTTATCGGTCTGGGTGTCGGCGAAAACTTCTTAGCTTCTGACCAACTGGCGCTGTTACCCGTGACTCGCCGTTTCATCTACCTTGAAGAAGGGGATGTTGCTGAAGTCACTCGTCGTACTGTTCGTATCTTTGATAATAGCGGTGTGCCAGTTGAGCGCGAACAAATTGAATCGAACGTTCAATATGATGCAGGCGATAAAGGCGTGTATCGCCATTACATGCAGAAAGAAATTTATGAACAGCCGATGGCCATTAAAAACACCCTTGAAGGGCGTTTTGATAAAGACAACGGTATCGATTTAAGCGAGTTAGGCCCGAAAGCGAACGAAATTCTTTCCCAAGTTGAGCACATTCAAATTGTTGCTTGTGGAACTTCTTACAACGCAGGGATGGTTGCACGTTACTGGTTTGAATCCTTAGCGGGTATCCCATGTGATGTGGAGATTGCTTCAGAGTATCGTTACCGTAACCCAGCGCATCGCAAAAATAGCTTGATGATAACGTTGTCCCAATCAGGTGAAACTGCAGATACATTGGCTGCGCTGCGTTTATCAAAAGAGTTAGGCTACTTGACCTCGTTAGCTGTTTGTAACGTCGCGGGTTCTTCATTGGTGCGTGAGTCTGAATTTGCACTGATGACAAAAGCAGGGGCAGAAATTGGTGTGGCATCAACCAAAGCGTTCACTACCCAATTAACTGTTTTACTGATGTTAGTGGCGTACATGGGCCGTTTAAAAGGCGCAAACCCTGAGTTAGAAGAAAGTATTTCTCATGCATTACATGCGCTCCCTGCGCGTATTGAAAGCATGCTGTCACAAGATAAAGTCATTGAAGCGTTAGCCGAAGATTTCTCTGATAAACACCATGCCTTGTTTTTAGGTCGTGGCGATCAATTCCCTATCGCAGTTGAAGGGGCATTGAAATTAAAAGAGATTTCATACATCCACGCTGAAGCTTATGCCGCGGGTGAATTAAAACACGGCCCATTAGCGTTAATTGATGCAGATATGCCAGTTATCATCATCGCACCTAACAATGAATTATTGGAAAAACTGAAATCCAATATTGAAGAAGTACGTGCTCGTGGCGGTCTACTGTATGTGTTCGCTGACCAAGACGCTGGTTTTGTCGCAAGTGAAAACATGAAAATTGTTTCGCTGCCACATGTTGAAGAATTGATCGCACCGATTTTCTACACTGTTCCACTGCAACTGTTGTCTTACCATGTTGCATTAATCAAAGGAACAGACGTTGACCAACCACGTAACCTAGCGAAATCAGTGACGGTTGAATAATCAGCATCAACTCATTTAGATTGCAGCCGGTATAACTATAATTAATTAGGTTATATCGGCTTTTTATTAATATAAGTCGTAATTTTCAGGAAATATTTTTAGAAACGACGAATTTTTCTCCACTCTAACGCATAAAAAAAACTTCATAAATTCGTCACTTGCTGTTGTTATTTCATTGGTCTGCATATTTTATTTTTGGTGGATTAAAAATAAAATTGAGTGCATATCAACTCATCTTTTTGAACAATAATAAAAACCAATAGAAGGCGACGTGGATGGCAGAGATAGAATGGCTGAGTGCGGTTGTTATCGCAATTACAATTGGGTTTTGGGCAACAGGGAAACTCCCTGAATACTTGGTGGCATTACTGTTTTTAGCCGCAGCAGCATGTTTACATTTAGCCCCGACCAATGTGATTTTTTCAGGGTTCACTTCAGAAGCTTTTTGGCTTGTGTTAAGTGGTTTTATCCTTGGCTTTGCGATTAATAAAGTTGGACTGGCAGAGCGTATTGCTCAACATATCTCAGGGCGTTTTACGAGTTCATGGTTAAAGCTGATTACAGGTGTGGTGCTCCTTGCTTATGGGTTGGCTTTTATTATGCCATCGAACATGGGGCGGATTGCACTATTGATGCCGATTGTGATGGCGATAGCCGATAAAGTCAGATTAGAAAGTGGTAGCCGAGGCCGCATAGGGTTAGCATTAGCTGTCGGGTTTGGTACATTCCAACTTTCAGCCACGATACTACCTGCTAACGTACCGAATTTAGTGATGGCTGGTGCAATAGAAACCACCTATGGAATAAAGCTATCTTATCTAAACTACCTATTTCTCCATATGCCTATTTTGGGGCTAATCAAAGGTCTTTTAGTTGTTCTGAGTATCTATTTTCTATTTCCTGCCAAATTACAGCCGATGACTGAACAAAAAAAATTACCGCCGATGAGCCGTAATGAGAAAAAATTAGGCCTTCTTTTGGCAATAACCTTACTTTTCTGGATAACAGATACCACTCATGGTGTTTCTCCTGCATGGGTCGGTTTAGTGGCGGCATGTTTATGTTTGCTACCGAAAGTGGGGTTTGTGACCAATGATGAATTTGTTCAAGCGGTAAATATTCGCACCTGTATTTATGTAGCGGGGATTTTAAGCCTAGCAACCTTAGTTAGTTATTCAAATGTCGGAATGGTAGTAGGTACTTACCTTCAAAAATTATTGCCATTGGACCCTAATAGCCCATTTATAGATTTTGGTAGCTTAGTTGGGTTGACCAGCGGGTTAAACTTTGTCGTAACGGCTAATGGTGTTCCTGCATTATATACACCGCTGGCTGAATCTCTCTCCACTGCAACTGAGTTACCCATGATTGCCGTACTGATGGTACAAGTTATTGGTTATTCAACGCCATTGTTGCCTTATCAGGCATCACCCATTGTTGTGGCTATGGGGATGGGCAAAGTACCATTAATGGATGGCGTTAGATTATGTATTATATTATTTATACTGACTTTCCTCTTGTTAGTTCCTCTGGATTATTTTTGGTTTAGATTGCTGGGAGTGATCCCTTCTTAGTTTTACCCAAAAAGGGGATTTTATTTGCAATTGTTGCCTTACCATATTGCGTTAGTCAAAGGTTCATTATTTTATCGTAATGAACCTTTTTTATTATCTAAAAATATAGCTTCTATTTTTTGTTTTTTTTAATATAAAATTATAAAAAAAATAAGGAAATAAAATATGGAAATTATATTTATTGATGTAATTGATAAAGAATATGAATCTTTTTGTCAGTTATATTGGCAAGTTAATGAAAATGGTCGTTTTTCATATTCAATGCTTAAATTAGAAGAAAAAACACAGTTAAAAACGAAAGAAATAAAAGCAATAGTTGCTAAAAGCTGTAAAGCCTATTGTTTAAAACTACAATGTGTTTCCTGTGGCGAAATGGAACCACTAAAAGATAGAAGCCACTTTAGTCATTTAAGTCATTTAGAACATATATGCATTGATTGTATTCGTATTGAAAATGAAAAGGAACGACTCGAAAAGATAGAGTACATTGATATGATGATGCTTTGTAAAAAAGAAAAAGCAATAAGTATCAATGATATTTCATTTGAAAACAGTGTTTATTTGCTTGCGTTGATACGCCATAGTGCAGATGAAAACCTAATGTATTTAGAAAGTATTGAAAGTCAGAAGTGTAAAAAACTGACGCCGAGTTGTGAATTTGACAGGTATATTATTGAAAAACTCTATGCTGAAGGTGTACTGGCTATTAGCTCATCAACGAATTTAAAACGGTTAACGGTGAGCGAAGATGATATTCACTTTAATAAAATATCAATGTGTTGGGAGGTTATTGTCGCGGAAACAGATAACTTATCAGTTATAATTGATTTATTGGAAGATAAATTATCAGATATTTATTTTATAAATACAAATAAAGAAATTTTAATCAATCTATGCAAAGAAAATAATTTATATGAGTGTTTTTTTTATCTTAATAATGAAATGTCTGAATACGGATTTACTTCTTTTCAAATTGGTGAAAAAACAACGAAAAACATAGTTAATTTACTAGAAAGTATATCTGTTGGGCAAGTTTTTCATATTATCACTAAGACGGTTACGGATGCCTTTATCTATCACCAAAAAAAATCGACTAAAATCAATAAGGGGCAAGCGGCTAATTCTGTTGTTGATGCAATGAAAAGAATGTATGAAAGGTACTCTGCAAATGGGTGGCAGATATATTCAAAATACCGGCCTAGAGATTATCCTCAATCAGTACTTTGTCAGATTTTATTTGTATTTATTTTGCATACGGATGATGGTGGAATTCATAAACCGTTGAATCAAATTATAATTGAGGATAAAAGAGGTATTTTTTCAGCGCCTTAAGTGGCACAAACAGCATCTTTTTAAATGGTGAGTCGGCTATGAGTTTCTATAACTGACTCACCCAAATAAAATGTTATTTCAACGTCAAGGAAAATACCCCAGTCGCGGGGATTGGCATAAATTGTTGGTACATTTCTTTGCGGGTAGCTTCAGGGTCAATATCGTTAAACAACTCTGGGTGCAACCATTTAGCTAATGATTGAAAGGCGATAATATTTTCAGGTGAATCATAGAAAATATGCCATAAGCCATGTACTCGCCCTTGTTCGACAGCCCGTAATTGCCCAATAGGCTTGCGCATCGAAATGGCTTTTAAACTCGATTGTGCAGCTTGTTCCGTGGCGGAATAGCCAACGGTGACTCCTGCTTTACCTTCAGGGAAAACGCCAGTTGCGACATATACATCGGGTTGGCTTGCCAAAATAAACTCTGGGTTGAGTTTACCAATTGCCCCAGGAATAATTTTTTCACCAATTGCGATACCACCAGCAAGGTTTATCATATCCGTCATGCTGCCTTTTCCCGGTGAGCCGCAACATTCTTGTAAGCCGGGAAGATAATCCACAAAAATCGTTGGCTTATTTTTTGTCTCTATATTGGTTGGAATGCGTGCAATAATTTCATCCATTTTTTGTTGGTAATAGGCATTAAACTGATTCGCTTGAGCTTCTTTTCCAATGGCTTGACCGAGTATTTTCATACTCAGCTGGGTGTGTTTGATAGGGTGCTGGCTAAAATCCACGTGGATCACTGCAATCCCTGCGGATTCTAATAAACGGGCGGCTTCACTGCCAGCTCCGGGGCCATGTCCACCGGTTAGCGGTAAAATAACTAAATCAGGTTGCAGGGCTAAGGCTTTCTCGATACTGAATGTATCTTCTGAGCCACCGCCGACAGTCGGAATATCATCAATTTGTTTAAACACGACCTTGTAAGCGGCATAACCTTGCACATCTAAATCGCGAAAATCCCCTTGCCACCCAATTATTCGTTGGAACGGTGCTTCTTTTTCTAAAATGGAAAGGGGGTAAATCATCCGTCCTTCCCCCAGCAAAATGCGCTGAACGTGATCAGGAACTTGCACTTGCCGGCCAGTAATATCAGTCACAGTTACTGCTTGGCTGTAGATTGAAAATGAAAAGAGACCGAATGAGAGTAAAGAAAGTAATAATTTCATTATGTTATCCTATTAACCGATAGCGCAGAAGAGCGCCGTTTTTTCCACCAAATCACCACGCCACTGATATACAGAAAGGGCAATAAAAAGCCGGAAAAAAACACAATAAGCAGCCCAAAGAAACCCAGTCCAATTTCGCTATGGAGAGTTGAAACCAAACCTTTGATTTCTTGGGCTGAAATTAATGAAGTGAATAAATCGGGGCGGGCTAGCAGCACACCGCTGAAGGCAATAATAAAAAGTGGGAGAGTAAAATAGATAGCAAAGAAATAGTGCCATTGACGCCATTTTGCCCCATTTTTTAGGCCTTTTTTCCAATGCACTAACATGGAAAATACGTTTTTCCTTGGCCACCATAATAGGGCACCACTCACTATTGATACGATCAACACCACGCCACAAGTCAATACCAACCAGCTTCCTATGTCAGGAGGTAATAGCAGCAAACGGTGTAATGAAACTACTTTGGCAAAGAGTAAATCATCAAAAATAACAAACCCTTTTGCATCTGCATTGATTGGGTCAATAAAGGCGATACCCAGTTTATTCGATGGGGTAACAGAGCCAAACACCATCGCATTCGTTGCAGGAATAAAGCCACTGTTCGGTGGTGCAACTCCCATTACTTTATTGAGCTGTGGATAGCTATTTGTCGCTTGCTGTCGCCAAATGTCTGACGACAGCAATGCCCCTTGTGTATGCGGCGTGGCATACAACACATGTTGGCCAATTTCCCATTCTAAAATAGGCTTCTTCAGTAATAGTAGCGACCCAGAAATGCCTAAAATAGCAATGAAAAAACCGATCACTAAGCCGAGCCATAAATGGATTTTTAGCCAATATTGACGTGAAGAATGCTTAGCCATCACGATCACCAACGGTACCGTAATGAGGCAATCACGGTTCTATCAAAGCCAACAGAACATCCACCCATTGAACAACTGGTATAATATTGTTTATTGGTAATATTGTTGACGTTCACCCCCACTCGCCAGTTATTCAGGTTGGAATTGATCCCACCTAAATCATAATGTGCAGCGGCATCGAAGAGGGTATTTGATGGATTGGAAATGGTGTCATCGTTATTTACAGGGGATGAGCCGGTATAACGAACACCTGCACCGAAGCCCAGGCCTTGAAGTTGCCCACTCTGTAGGGTGTAATCGGCCCATGCAGAGGCAGTGTGTTCGGGTAAGCCTGTTGGGCGCTTACCTTTTTCTGCCGCATTATTGGTTTTGGTATTTTCTAATTGGTTATAAGTGTAAGCCGCGGTTAAATTTAGCCCATCAAATGGTGAGTAAACCCCCTGTAATTCAACGCCTCTGGAGCGAACTTCTCCAGTTTGTAAGCTATTTAAATTATTTTCAGGATCGGCGGTGAGCATGTTTTGTTGCTTCAGTTCAAACACCGCTAAAGTGAGGTTAGTGTTGCTGCCTTCTGGCTGATATTTCAGCCCTGCCTCCATTTGTTTAGCGGTAATCGGCTTATAGTTATTGCCATAAAAATTAACCCCAAGTTGTGGGTTAAATGAAGTGGAATAGCTTACATAAGGGGCTAACCCAAAGTCAGTGACATACATAGCGGCTGTACGGTAGGTAAATTTGCTATCCCGCTGCTCGGTAGATGCTTCACTTTTTCGATTGTGTGTTTTGCTATTCGACCAATCTTCTCTCCCGCTTAAGACCAAGATCACGCCGTTATCAAATTTCGCTTGCTGTTGTGCATAAATGCCCACTTGGTCGCTAGTTTGTAGTGTATTGGACATCATATTATTGACGGGGCCGTAATCACCGCCGTAGCTTGGGTTGTAAATATCGATTGAGCTCGCCTTTCCGGTCATCAAAATGTAGTCTTCACGAGTATGACGATAATCCACACCAGTAAGTGAGGTCATTTCGATGTTATCTATCCACCAGTTAGCCTGTAAGTTGTTGTCTAAACTCAGAACATCGCCTTTAATGCGAAAATGGTAAGCCACACGGTTTAACGTTTTCATATCGGGGGAAAGATACATCCCCTGTGCGATATTGGTATTTAAATCGGTATGGCTAAAACGTGCGCCTGAGTGAGCCGAAAAGGTCTCGTCAAAATCAGTATCTAATTGATAGCCCAGAGATGCTTGTGTCCTGTCATTTTTTAACCCAGGCTCATCGAGGAAAACATTGGGGTTCACCTTGCCATTAGGATTAGGAAGCAGCGTGCCATTCAACGGTAAGAAAGGGCGCGGGGCACCAAACTTATCATGACTGTAATCGGCTAATACCGTGAATGTCGTATTGTCATTCGGTAACCAAGTAAAGGCTGGGGCGATATAGACTTTATCGTCTTTGATGTGTTTTATTTGCGTATCACTTTTACGTACAAGACCTGTTAGGCGATAAAAATATTTGTCGCTACCATCAATTGGCCCACTAAAGTCCCCTTGTAGCTGGCGGCGGTCAAAGTTGCCACCTTGTACTTCAATTTCATGAAGTGGCTGGTACAAAGGCCGCTTAGTGATTTGATTAACAATCCCACCTGGCGAGTTTTGTCCATATAAAACGGACGAAGGGCCCCGAATCACATCAACTCGCTCTAAGCCATAAGGTTCTACTTTAGGCCATGCTTGTGCAGTGGTACTGCGTAAACCATCTCTTAACATTCCTGTACTGGATGCATTAAAACTACGGATATTTAAGCTATCAAAGCGCGATGATGCAGCCCCGTTGGTTTGTAGCACACCAGAGGTATAGCGCAGCGCTTCACTCACAGATTGCGCATTGTGAGCGCTCATTTCGTCGCGTGTGACAACACTGATGGCTTGCGGCGTTTCAATTAACGCAGTATTGGTTTTTGTTGCGCTGGTACTGAGTGTTGCCACATACCCCCCTACTTCCCCTGTTGGGGATTGTACTGGGGATGCGGTGACAACAATTTTCTCGTTTTTGGCTTGATTGTTTTCTTTTGAATAGGCAGCAGACGAAAAAATTAATGAAATAACAGTAAGATAAATAGGTGAATACAGATAATTTTTCATTGAGACGCAAACCCTAGCAAGAAAGATAAAACGAGAATGTATCTCATTTACACTTTTCTGGTATTCGCGTCGCTTTGGATATTCAGACTATTTATTTGTGAATATAAATATCCTATTGATTGGATTGATTAATAATTAACATAATGTTTTAGGTGAAAAACCAAATCGTTTACGAAAGGCTGTTGAAAGGTGTGCTGGGGAGTAACCGACTTTCCATGCAATAGTCGAAACTTGTTCTGCGCCAGTTGATAATAGGCGGTAAGCTAACTGGAGGCGTTGTTCTTGAATAAATGGCGCAATGGAAGAGCCAAACAGTTGTTTAAATCCAAAATTGAGTTTACGAATGTTGAGCCCTGAGAGTCGGCTAAGTTGGTATAAATTTGGCGGTTGCGCTAAATCGGATAAAATCAACGCCTTGGCTTCATTGAGTTTGCTTATGTCATGGCTGCTAAGTTTTGGATGATGAATAGATTGGTGGCTTTGTTGGATATGTTCAAATGAATGAGCACAAAGTTCGAGTATTTTGCCTGTTAAATACATGTCTCCAAGTGCGCCACTGAGAGGGCTGTTCAGTATTTGATTTCCTAACGCAGTGAGGACATTACCTGCGTGTTTAGAAAGTAATTGGGGCCCTTGATTTTTGGCAGCAAGTAGCAACTCGGGTTGTTTAATGTGAAAAGAATCGAGTAAGTGTTCAGATAAGCACACAGAGACATAACGTACGTCTTCCGCTTGTAAAAAGCGCTGTTGGCTTTCATGGTCGTGTTGATTGGCGATAATACATAATGAAGCGCCCGATAACGAAACTGTTTTTTTATTATCGGGCTGGCATTCAAGCTCACCATTCATCATTAAGACGAGTTTGACCCCTTTCCACAAAGGCTCACTGACCCATTTTCCCGCTTCTGGGGTCATTTTTCCCCGAAAAAAGAAAGAGTTGCTATTGGGAAGTAATGTTGTGACTTGGTTGTTTTGCATTCCACCAACCTTTGGGATATCGACGTCGTGAATAGTGATTCTAACTGATAATTATTATCATCACTACAAATAAACGTCTAATATTTACTGATGGCATAGAGTGTTACCTATCGATATGAGTATTTTTTTGCCATTTTTTAATGTGACATCGTCTGTAAATCGGCTATCACAATTAGATAAGTTGACGTTTTTATTAGGAATTTTAATAATAAAATTATTGATTTTGCAAATGGAACCATCAGGTTCATTTTTTAATAAATCAAACATATTAATAAATATAGCATTTGTTGTGTTGATTCTATTTTCGTTATGATTATGGATGAGTGTTATTTTTTTTGAATTAGGTGAGCTATAAATTAAATAAAGGTTTTTATTTAATAAGTCTTTTTTGAATATATCGATATTTTCAATTGGTTTTTCTAGGGTTTTCTCTTTTTTAATTATGTTGTTTTTTGTTTGTATATAATTTTTATTATCCTCATTGGATTTGATAATGTTTTCAAATTTATTTAGTAATGTAGCCGTGTTGTTTGTGTTAAAAGGTTTCTCTTTTATATTGTAGGCGAATGATTTGTATGAGTTAAAATTTCTATTGAATATATTATTTTGTATATATGAGTTTGGTTTTTTTTCTATCATTTTCTATAATCTCCATTATTATCTATTTTTATTAAGTTATTAAATAGAGATTATTTTTGATATCAAAAAAAGAGACTAAGGCTAACTTTTTAATAAATTTTCCATATCACTAAATATAGACTGCCATTCATTATCATCGATTTCCATTAACCCCATATAGCGCAACATAAAAGCCCCTTCCGTTGCCAGAAACACAATGCGAGCTAATTTACCTTTTTCTGTTGATGTGTCGAGGTTTTCAATGCGTTCCCGATACCAAATACGGGTACTTTCGAGGTATTCAGGGGTTTGCAGTAGTGATGCCATCAATGAAGCGCCTTTTGCCATGGCGATTTTATCGTGCTGGTGGGTGGCTTGCATGTGTGCCAAAACTTGCCCTTCTGGGGAGTTATCTCGCTCTATCGCTTGATTAAAAATTTCATCATAAGACTGCCCCCATCGCTCAAACATGGCATCGATTAAAGCATCTTTGTTGCCAAAACAGTATTGAACGCCCCCTTTGGAGATGCCCATCGCTTTCGCAACCGCATCGATCGTCAGAGCCGCAGCACCTTGATGAATAACAATATCTTCAGCAGCATCTAGTAGCTTTTCTCTGTCGATAGTTCGTTGACGTCCCATTTAGGAAAACCTCTTTTCAATACGTACGTATGGATTTATATTATAGCACGATCACCAATAAATGATGATCAAATAAACTCATTGAGAGAATGTTATGTTAACCGATTATAAGCGCTGGATAGTGCTTCTATTAGTTTCAAGTGTGTTGTTTCTTATCGTTATTGATGTCACGGTGCTTTATACCGCATTACCTAAATTAACGCACGATTTAGGGGCGACATCATCTGAAAAGCTGTGGATTATGAATGCTTACCCGCTGGTAGTGGCTGGGTTATTGCCTGCTGCGGGGATGTTGAGTGACAAAGTCGGCCATAAGCGGATGTTTTTATTAGGGCTGCCACTATTTGGTATTGCCTCTTTGTGTGCGGCATTTTCACCCACAGCAACCAGCTTAATTTTATCGCGTGGTTTTCTTGCTGTTGGCGCAGCTGTCAGTATGCCTGCAACGCTTGCCATTGTTAGGCACGTCTTTATAGACCCAAAAGAAAGGGCATTGGCGATTGGCATATGGTCCGCTGTAGCATCAGGAGGTGCAGCGATAGGCCCTTTAATTGGCGGAATTTTACTTAACCACTTTTGGTGGGGGTCTGTTTTCCTGATTAATGTTCCCGTTGTGTTATTAGTTATCCCTTTTGCGTATTTCTTGATCCCGCAATGTGGGGGGCAAAGTAATAAAAAAATCGATATTTTAGGCTCTGTTTTAGTGCTGGTTGGCTTAATTAGTTCAATTTATGCATTAAAAGAGCTTGGTAAACCTTATATTGATTGGATGAATGTAGTGGTTGCAGGGGGGATCGGGGCTTTCTTTTTGGTGGTATTCAAACGCCGGCAGATGGCGTCAGAATCACCAATGATTGATTTTGCATTATTAAAACAACCGAAATTCAGCGCAGGCATCATGATGGCTATTTTATCCATCGTGGTTATTGTTGGGGTTGAATTATTACTTAGCCAGCGTTTACAGCTTGTTTTAGGTTATAGCCCATTTGTCGCCGCGTTGTATATCATTCCTATTCCACTGGCTTCTGTGATAGCGGCACCATTGGCGGGTATGTATCTGCATAAATTTGGTGAAGTAAAACTGACCCTTTTTGGTTTTATTTGTACATTAGTCGGTGTTGTTGGTTTAACGATGGTGTACCAAACCTCAGCAGGTGTTCTGTTACTTTCATTCCTCTTTTTGATAGGTTTTGGTTTAGGTGCTATTTTTACGACGGCTTCGACTACGGTGATGTTAAACGCGCCTGATGAAAAAGCAGGTATGGCAGCTTCAATTGAAGAGGTTGCTTACGAAATAGGTAGTGTACTTGGCGTGACATTTATGGGTGGGCTGATGAGCGCTATTTATACGTTAAAGCTCTCTCTACCAGAAGGTATAGCGGTTAGTGATAAAGTGTATGACAGCATTGATGAGGCATTATTAGTCGCAGAAAAATTACCACAAGATAAAGCTAGTCTATTGGTCAGTCAGGCAAATATTGCTTTTGACCATGCATTTTTAGCGGTGATGGTCGCAACAATATTTGTTTTGTTAATCAGTATTATCGTTTTGCCTGCATTCTTGAGGTCAAAAAAGACGTCATCAGCCTATTAATTAGTAAAGAGGGAGCAATAGGCTCCCTTCTTTTTTACTTCACTTTACGAATCAAAAAGATAGCTAAAAGAGGGCTAAGAGCGAATAACGCAAACAACCAAATTGATGCTTGTTGTGCACCCACAATTCCTCCAGGGTTCATTAAGCCACTATTATTCACAACCACACCAACCAAAGCAGCAGAAAGGGCAGTTGCATACAACTGGATTGTAATGATGGATGAAGAGGCTAAATTTTCCTCACCTTCTGGTGCGGCATTGAAAACGCGCAGAACTAGGTGAGGCCAACACACACCAATCCCGAGTCCCACACCCGCCATTGCGACTAAATACACAATAAATAGCGGTAGAGACTCAATAAGTTGCTGATTATGCGTTAAAACAGCTAACACAATCAGAGAGATAAATATGATGATTGGACCCGTTCTAATTATCTTCACAACAATTGGGCCTGTTTTATTGGCGCTAAATAACGCACCAATAGTCCAGCCTGCCGCCATGATTGCGGTTAAATATCCAGCTGACAAAGGTGAGAACTGATGGATAGTTTGTAGGAAATAAGGCACGTAAATTTCAGTTGTCATACCGCCAACGAGTAAACACATGGTTAAGAAAATGACACCAAGTGGATTTTTCAGCGAATAAGCGCCTGTTGGTAACAACCGCTTTCCATTTTTACCGTCTAAACGTGCCATCGTGACTAGCAAGGCAATACCGATAGCTAAACCGATAAGGTTTATCAATAGTTTGTCAGACAGACTACCAATGGAAATGGCGAGTACTGAAATGACTAATAATGAAATTGCCAAGAAGGGTATTTTATTATTTTGTGGTGTTTGAGTTTGTTTTTTAGGTAATTGATTAATAACGATAATAGCAAGGAATACTGCAACAGGAAGTAACGCCCAAAATGCCCAGCGCCAGTGGCCACCTTGTGCGAAAATTCCGCCAATGGCAGGGCCGCATAATGTCGCAATCCCCCACATCCCAGAGACCACCCCCATGGCCCGAGACCATAAGTTTTCGGTAAAGACGATGCGGATTAAGGCATAACTGAGTGCAAATAAAATTCCCCCACCGAGCCCTTGCAATGCACGTCCTCCCAATAACACCAACATTGAGGGGGAGGCTGCACACCAAATGGAGCCCAGTGAAAAGAGGGTGAGGGCGATTAAATACGCCATCTTTGGCCCAAAATAGTCGAGCACTTTACTTGAAAGTGCGGATCCGACAATCGAGGTAGCTACAAATAACGTGGTATTCCATGCATAATATTCGAGGCCGCCGATATCATTAACGACACTGGGTAAGATTGTGGTGACGATATAAATATTGATAGCATGTAGTGCAACGCCCCCAGTAAGGGCAATAGTCAGTAATGCATTGGTGCCGCTGAGTAAATCAGCCCACTTAGCCTGTGGTAAGGTCGATGTTTCATTGCTCATAGAGAGACCCGCTAGACGGAATAGGGAAAAAAGAGGTATTATCCAAGTAATAACTTGGATAATAGAGTCGCATAATGATTAATGCAAGTAATTACTTTGATAATTTAAATCTAACACAAGCCGTCGATAAAGTGCTTTTTTGTATTAAAACCAAAGGGCCGATTTCGACGTCAGTGATTGCTAACGATTTAAATATGACAGGGGAAGCCGCAAGGCAACATATTCAAAAACTGACTTCGATGGGGTTAGTTGAAGGGGCTCAGTGTTTATCACAAACAGGCGCTGGTCGACCACGGCAAAATTGGGTATTAACCGAATTGGGGCATCAGCGTTTTCCTGATACTCATGCACAGCTTGCGTTACAGCTGATTGATTCTGTTCGGACTATTTTTGGCGATGATGGCTTGGAAAAGCTTATTCACCAAAGAGAGATTGAAAGCCGTGAAAAATATATCGCCCGCTGCCAAAACTTACCGTTAGCAGAGCGCCTTGCAGCATTAGCTGAAGTACGCAGCGAAGAAGGCTATATGGCAAAAGTTGAGCAAGAGGGGGAAGATTGGCTCTTTATTGAGAACCATTGCCCTATTTGCGCCGCCGCAACGGCTTGCCAAAATTTTTGCCGCTCAGAGTTAGCGCTTTTTCAAGAAGTGATAGGCAACGAGGCAAGTATTGAACGTGAACAGTATTTGTTAGAGGGCGCTGGGCGCTGTGTTTACCGTATTTCAGCGCGCTAACGTTTTTTCTCGCTTTTGTTGATCAACCAAGCAAATAAAATACCCGATAACGCGCCAGCAATATGGGATTCTGTCGAAATATATTGATGAACGGGTAACAAGCCGCTCGCCATTGCACCAAAATAAAATAATACTAACAATGCGATGGCGATATCCGCGAATTTTCGGCGCAAAAAACCTTGGGCAATCAACAACCCCCACAACCCAAAAATCCAACCACTCGCGCCAACATGTACGGCATTACGGCCTACTAGCCATACCATCAGCCCGCCAACAACAATAATAAATAGTGAAGCAACGAGATAAAACTTGATGGTGCGATAGAGTAATAGGGCACTGAGTATAATCAGTGGTGGAAGATTACTGAATAAGTGATCCCAACTTCCGTGAATAAAAGGGGCAAGCAAAATCCCTATCAACCCACTGAGAGTACGAGGGACAATACCAAAATGAATAAGCTCACCCGCTGTTAGGCTATTAATCAACTGAATGCCAACTAATATGGCAACTAAAGCGACTAATAGTGTCACGCGGGGGTATTTCATTCGGCTTTACCTAATGCTTGAACACTTTCGACTAAAGAGGCGAGTTGGACAACCACTCGGTCACCAATATCAGTATTATCACCACCAAGGGCTTTATTACGCATAAAGTCTTTCTTGATTTGTTGCCAGCGTGCGGCTTCTTTTTCGGTTAGTGTTCCTCGTAACTCTGCGAGTTTTAATAAATTTTCCTCTGCACCCGTTGTGAGCAATTGCGCTTCACCGAGGTAGTGGTCATCTAATAACCGCTCCAGCTCTTCATCATTCATAACAGAAGAGACTTTTTCACTGAGTTTATTCATATTTCGGTAACTGCCTTGCAAACGAAATGCAGGTTCAGTGCGGTATTTGTCCGATTGAGCTGCGCTGGCAATATATTGCTGATTGACCTTCAACACAATGTCGCGAAGTTTAACTAATTGTTTGATGACTAAAACTATTTCGTTTATTTCGGCGTCAGAGTAAGGGTAACTCAGTGTATTGGTTGAAACCGATTTCCCCATGGCTTTATCTACAAGGAGATATAAGTCATTGAGATCTCTGAGTGCCAGAGGGGCTAAAACGGGGTTCGAGGTTAAGCTATTTTCGATATAGCTTAATGCGAAAGCCTCATCCATCCCACCTAATACTTCCCCGAGGTTATAGATATCTGCACGGTTAGCTAACATATCTGGGATACGGAACACTTCGCCAGATTCGGTATAGGGGTTCCCTGCCATCACCACACAGAATTTTTTGCCGCGCATATCATAGGTTTTGGTTTTGTTTTTCCAAACCCCTTCAATACGCCGTGTTCCATCACACAGGGAAATGAATTTCTGTAAGAATTCAGGGTGTGTATGTTGGATGTCATCCACATACAGCATGACGTTATTTCCCATTTCAAGGGCTAAATTGAGTTTTTCTAGCTCTTGCCTCGCGGTAGCATTCGGTGCTTGTGCAGGGTCAAGTGAAAGCACATCATGACCAAGTGCAGGGCCATTGACTTTCATGAAAATCAGCCCCAAGCGATCAGCGGCGTATTCCATTAAAGTAGTTTTACCGTAACCAGGCGGGGAGATCATTAACAGTAGCCCCATTAAGTCGGTACGTTTTCCTTCACCGAGTGCGCCGATTTGCTTCGCCATGTTATCGCCAATAATGGGTAAGTAGACATCATTAATCAGTTTGTTACGTACGAAAGAGCTCAATGGCTTAGCTTTAAACTCATGCAATTTTAAGCGGCTACGTTCCTCTGTTACGATGCGTTGTCGCAAAGCTTGGTATTGGCGGAATTCAGGGATAAAGCGTTTTCGCTGCCCGCGCATCCGGCTAAAGTAATTATCTAAGCTGAGTGATAGCGTTTGGTTTTCAATGGTTGGGTGTTCCCCCAGTAAACCGCTGACTTTAAAGTAAAGATCAGCTTCGCTGTAACGGGCAGAAGCTACTTTATCTAAAATAATAATGGCAATTGCACCAGGTATATAAGGTACTAGATGTGCGAATTGAGGGGTTGAGCACAGCCCTTGCAGCCAATTTTGAATAAGTGACCAACGTTGGGCGTAGCGTGTACCTAAATTTTGTTGGGAACGATTGAAATCGAGCCACATATGGGCTTCTTCTAAGCGTTCTTGTAACGCTAGAACGAGTTCTTTTGCATATTTACTGTAGACCAGTTCGATAGGCGTTCGTGCTAATGCAAAGCTCAGATATTCCGCAGCTTGTGTTTGCTCATAACTTTGGCATTGAATAGGATTATCTTGTAAAAACAAACTGATATTGGCTTCAATTTCCGCTTGTAGGTCAAGTAAGGCATTATCATTATGGAACAGCTGATGAATGTTCATCGCTGTTCTAGCACGTTCAGGCCAAAGAGCGGGGAACTCTTCGTTTTGGGCTATTTCCCAGTAAATCGCTGCAATTGCACGCGCAGTCGGGTTATAACGCAGAAGATCGGCACTCTCCCCGACAGGAATTAATTTTTTTAAGATTGCAATGGCATCGTGGTCGTGAATCCCTTTTTCATAGCCTTCTTTGTAGCGTGGGCCTGCAAAATCGCGCACGATTTTTTCCAGCTTTTCAGGGGAAGTTAACGTGCTGGTTAACAACGCCATGTTGAGTTCGTCTTGGCGTTTAGCGGCAGAATAAATAATCGAATAAGCAAGGTACTCCGCGCGATAAACTGTCTCTGACTCAGATTCTAAGGTTGCCGTCCAATAAGGCTGTAACTGTGTGAGTTCTTCATTTTCAATCGGTTCCTGAAAATCCGTACCCGTGAGATATACCCAGAGTTGGTTATTTTTAGGCAAGATAGTGAGGTCTAGCTCTTGCGTGTTAACGCTAAACCGATGGCGACCCAATTTGATGATATTACCGCCATCTTCAAAAATATCGGTTTTATCGCGCAGAATGCGGATAGCTTGATCACGAGATGCTTTTAAGCGAGCATCGATATCATCGGCTTTAACGTTGTCGTTAATCTCTCTTAGTTTTTCGATGATTTCTCGCGTTTTTAACGCAAGGGGGTCTGAGGCAAAAAATGCATTTAGCTCATCTTGAGACTGCAGACGGGTGGTTCTGCGTTGCAAGCTATCGAGTAAGCGGTCAGCAGCAGTTAACAGGTTTTGTGCACGGCGTTGGCGGTCATCAATAAGAATTTGTTTATGAGATTCAAAGGTTTCAAGTAACTCTTCACGCTTGGCTAAGATATCATCAAGAAACTCATCGTGGCCACTAAACTGGCTTTCCAGTTCTTCTAATTGAACCAGTAATCTTGATAGCTGATCATCACAACGCTCAGGGTCTGTCGCAAGGGACAATGCGTTGGTGATCCCTTGGCTAAATAAACGAAATTGTGCGCCAAACTGCGCCACGGTTTCAACGCTGGTTTGGGACTTTCGTTTCTGTTGTAAGCGAGCCCGTGACTGATTCAGCTGTGCATAAATTTGTGAGATAGAATCAATGATATGGGTTTGTTGTGTCACATCATTGAATGACAGTGAAGCCATTAAATTAGATAGCATATCCAAATCTGTTGACATTTTTTCCATGTCATTCATTGGGATATCTAATTGGGCGCTGTTTTGCGCTTTTTCGGTTTGTTCTTCAAAAACGGTTAATTGTGCTTTGAAAGGTTGTAGCGCTTTATCGCTAGCCAGAAAAACTGCGGTTTCTTGGGAGACATATTGTTGATTTTTTTCAATTTCGCCTTCCATTTCACTCAGTTTTTCTAAATCCATATAGCGAAATTCACGCAGCGAAATCAAGTGTCCGCGTTGTGCATTTAGGGCATTTAAACCATCAACAAATTGCTGAATATCATCCCAGCTGTCGGGTAATGTCAGCGATAATAGTGATTTCTGGCGGCTAATGGCTTCATTCATCGATTTAGCCGACTGCTGGCGGATGCTTTCTACCTTTTCATATTCATCAAGCACTAATTCACTGGTTTGCGTGATTTCTTTCAGTAACTTACCAATTTCTAAGCATTGCTCATCGCTGAACCAATAGTATAAATCCAATAAATTTTTAGGTTGCTGGCTGAGCTGCTCATAGCGGGCGATAGAAACATGATTACCTTCAATCTCTTTGGCAACATGCAATATTTCAGAAATACCACGGACTAAATCTGCGTTACCAATTCGGCCAAAAAAGCCCCCTCGAGTAGGTTGCTTATCCGCAAATTCATCAGAATAAAATGGTGTTTGCCACACTTGCATTGGATGGACGCGCGTGGCTTCTTCCCCTTCACCTTCGAACAGAACCATTTTGCCATCTTCAAGCATGGCATAACCATGCCCAATCAATGGAACGGACAGGGTACGTTCAATCAGGTTATAGTTGAAAAGTGCGATACGGCCTTGGTTCGGGGAATAAAAAACATATAAAACGTCTTCGCCATTGGGTGAACGACGTAAGCGGCGAAAACGCATGCCATCCATCGGTTGTTCAAAGGTTTTGTATTCACCATTTTGTAGGTAATACCCCCCTGGGAAAATAATACCGTGATCTTCAGGGAGTTGAACGCAAGCCTGCCCAATGGCGTCAATGCGCTGCACAGACTGGGTCAGTGTGTTGTAAACCAGATAGCGCCAGCTTTCTTCTCGGTAAGGCAAGATCTTTAAAATAATCAAACTGCCTGTTTGGGCATATTCAATTTGCGCATCGTCGAGGGACTGATTTTTATCCAGCACTGCTTCACGATAAATCCCCAAACCATCTTCAGTGTTATTTTCACACTTGATTGTTAAGTCACCACCGATAGTTTCAACGAATACGGTGTCGAGGATATTAATGTGAGGGTAACGGCCATTTACAGTATCTTCGCGAGTGGTTTTTTGCCACTCAAAGTCATAAGCGGGGGGGAGGGCGATATCGCGTTCCCCTCGATTATCAATGTATTCAATACGTTGTTTATCGCTTGAAATCGACCAACGAAAAACGCGGACATCGGTAATGCGGTCGCCAATTTGGAAGCTGGCCAGTAGTTTGCCATCTCGTTCGACAAGTTGCAGTAATTGGGTATTTTTATAATAGGTATAGAGCTCAGTAAAATCCTGAACAAAGCGAGTATCATTTAAAAAGGTATCTTCATTATCGACGGCTTCAACATCAAATTCGCCTTCGTTTTCAATCAATCGATACAATGAAAACACATCATTGAGGTGCGTTTCTTTTTTTAATCCAAGGAAAACGTTATAGCCAAATAGCAACCATTCACCCACTCGAACAATATCTCGGGCTTGGCAGTTATTTTCAGTACGAATACGAATACGCCCAATAATATCCATTTGGCTTTGACCAAATTCTTCTAGGCGTTTTTCATTGAGCTGTATGGCTTTTTGGTGAAGTTGCTGGCCTTGTTCGGTCAGCCGCTTACGTAAAATGTCATATGCGCCCCCTTCTGCAACAGCGCTATCGAGTATTTCTTGCTCGCGATCCGTTTCCTGAAAATCTGACATGGTGCAGCGAATTCCCTTAAAGTGGATGAAACAAAGGCAATAGGGGGCAAAAAAGCCCCCTCAGATTTTGATTAACTAAAGTTGGTCATCAGCGGGTGGAACGGGTTTTGCCGTTACGGTTTTTGCTAATTGTCCAGCCCCTTTTGCAGCCATAAAGCCATTGATTAGGTCTTGAACTTCAGGGTTTTTCAGTAAAGCGGCAATATCGATTTTTTTATCTTCTTTACTGCGGTTAATCAGCTTTTCCACATTTTCTTTGGCAAAACTACTTTTATCCATAAAGCCATCGACAGCCTTACCTAAGCTAAGTGCTTTAGAGAAGGTGTTGAAGAAGTTGCCATCGCCGCCCACAATTTCGATATTGGTTTTGCTAAGCGCTGCAGCCAAGACATCCGCTTGCTCACGAGCGATTTCTTTGTTGGCATCGATAGAAGCCATAGCTTGTTCAAATTCTTTCTCAAGGCGCATACGGAATTCTTCATGGGAACGTGCGGTATCGCTGAGGTGATCCATTGATTTGAATTTGTCAGTTAAGCCGTCTGCTTCGGCTTTCAGGCGCTGGCGAATAACTTCCGCCTGTGCTGAACCTAATTGGCCTTCACCTCGAGCTTGTGCTGCCAGTTTCTCTTCAAGGACTTTTGCATCCGCTAAACCTAATTTTTCTTTTGCGTTAGCTTGTTGTTCTTCACCACGCGCTTGCGCTGCTAATTTCTCTTCGAGGATTTTGGCTTCAGCAAGCCCTTGTTGTTGCTCTGCTTTCGCTTTGGCTTCCATGACTTGTGCTTCGGTTAAACCTTTTTCTTTTAAGCCGCGCGCTTCTGCTAACAGTTTTTCGGCGGTGATATTGGCAAGCACTAAACCTTCTTTTTCTTCTGCTTCGGCAGTCGCTTGGCGAACGCGTGCTTCTGCTAAACCTAATGCAGCGTGTTCAGCTTCAATTCCTTCTGCTAAGCGTTTTTTCGCTTCTGCTTGTTTGGCTGAGGCTTCTAATTCGGCTTGTGCCATGGTGCTGATTTCTTCCGCTTTGTGTTTAGCGCTCGCTTCATCGGCTTCGGCTCTTTTCACTTGGCGAACCAATAACTCTTCAGCTTCAGCTTGTGCATTGATCACAGTCACTTGGCGCATACGATCAGCTTCGGATACTTCACGGACTTCTTTTATACGTTCCTCTTCCTGTGCGACAGTTTTTTCAACGGCAACACGTTCACGGATCACATTCGAGATGTTTTTGCGTTCTTCTTCTAATGCTTTTTCTTTTTCAATGCGTTGTAGCTCAACCTCACGCTCACGGGCAACGATTTCAAGCTCTCGTGCGCGACTAACGCGTTCTTCTTCAATGGCTACGGCACGGGTGCGGTTTTGTTGAGCAACTTCAACTTCACGCATTCGGTTTTCTTCACGAATCTCAATTTCTTGCTGAGTTTGTATACGTGCTTGTTCCGATTTTAAGCGTTCTTCTTCTTGAACACGCAAGGTTTCAGCTTGTTCGCGGGAACGAATATTATCAATTTCACGTTTTTGACGTGCTTCCGCATCCGCTTGTTGGCGTTCTAGCGCTAAACTGGCTTCGCGTGTTTCCACATTTTTCTTTTGAATCGCTAACTCTTGGTCACGTTCTTTTTGGTTCGTTTCAATATTATGGATAGCGGTAATTTCAGTGATTTTACGAATACCTTCAGAGTCAAAGATATTGTTTGGATCAAGGGCAGATTTCGGTGTTTGCTCTAAGTAGTCGATGGCAACGTCTTCTAATGCATAACCATTAAGGTCTTTGCCAATCACATCAACGATGCGGTCACGGAAGTTTTGGCGATCTTCAAAAAGTTTCGCTAAATCAAACTGTTTACCGACTGTTTTTAGTGCTTCAGAGAATTTTGCACTAAATAAGGTGCTGACGGCTTGATGGTCAGAAGCGCGGTCAACCCCAATGGCTTTTGCTACTTTCAATACGTCTTCAGTGGTTTCATTTACGCGTAAGTAAAAAGCAACAGTGATATCCGCACGCAAGTTATCATGGCAAATTAAACCGTCTTTGCCACGGCGATCCACTTCTAATGTTAGAAGTGAAATGCGCATAAATTCTTTTTTGTAGATAACAGGATAGACCAGTGCACCTGTGAAATGCACTTTGGGCTGTGAAGACATGTCGTTCACAATCAGTGCTGTACCTTGTGGGACTTTGATATAGAAGGCTTTAAATAATCCAAAGAAGCCTAAAATAATGACGATGATCCCGCCAATAATGGTTAAAAAGGGCATTAATGCAGCCAAATCCATATTTCTTCTCCATAGGTTCCGACGAGGTCGTTATTTTAAATAGGCAAGCAAAGGTTTATTGTCTATATCGTGAAAACTAATGACGGAACTCATCTTCCGTCACGACTTGGTAACTGTGGGACTGCGCATCATAGCTAATAATGACGACGCGATCGCCTCGCTTTAAATTCTCGATTGATGGTGCGCGTATCTGTAAAATTAACCCTGCACCGCCATCTTCTAACATCGCTTCCCCATTTTGTTCACTCACAGAGCCTGAACGTACAGTTGCTAATTTGCCAATAAGCTGATGTACGGTTTTGGGTTTATTGAGGCTGACGAGTTTTTTACGAACGGGTTTTAAACATAAAGCAGTGAGATGAAGGGAAATAAACAGTGTGATGGCAAATACGGCAAAGCCAACAAGGTAGCGTAATAGGGTTGAATCAATAAAACGGATAAAGCCATAAACGCAAAAGTAACTGATAACCCAGCCAAATAGCGTAAATAAGGTTAGAATAATGGTAACTGGAATTCCTGCTAAGCCCAGTTTAGTGAGCCAGCCCGCAAAGCCCGTAGCGTCGAGTCCTGCATCAAATTCAGTATCGATATTAAAGACATCAATATCGAGTAAGCCAAATGCAGCACATAACCAGTAAAATAAAACAATAATGAGTAATCCACTAAAAACAATGGTGGGAAACATCAAACTATTCTGAAAAAACAATCCCATAAGGCTTTCTCTTTATTGTTGTTTAAGGGGTAACGGCGGATGTTTTTGTTTATTACCTTATTGTATGTAATGCAATAATAGCGTTTTTAGCCACAAGCTGTATCAGACAAGTCTTTATCGCCCAAATTTAATAATATCTTGCTGTTTTCTATTTATAATTTGCTGAAATTATTCTTAGAATGACAATGATAATAAAACCGATGGATCTTCGGTTATTTTAGCACCATTTGTAAATGGATGATAATGATTATCATCTGAAAATAAAGGTAAATGAACTCCTTGGCAGATAATTACCAAGGAGTATGAAAGGAAAGTTAGTCGATTAAGTTGAGGAACGCAGCACCGCGTGCCCCGCCAGAATCACCATAGCGGGCTTTTTCAATGGCAGGTAAAGTGGCAATTCCATACAGATATTGAGGTAGAACTTCAGGCAAACGCCGGTAAATTTCTTCAAATTGCGATAAACCGCCGCCAAAGACGACTAAATCGGGGTCGAATACGGTAATGACTTGTCCCATAAACATCGCCAATACAGACATGTAGCGTTCAACGTGTTCGATTGCTTCAGGGCTTTGCTGATGATATCGCTCAATAATTTCAATAGCAGAGCGTTTTTCCCCTGTAAATGCAGTATAAATACGTTCAAACCCAGGGCCTGAAAGGTAAGTCTCGAAACAAGCTGTTTGTCCGCAGCCACAGGTTACTTCAGGGACGGTATCCCCTAATAGTTTTGCTGCGCGAACACTGAGGTTCATGTGGCCAATTTCGCCTGCAATCCCATTTTTTCCTGACAACACTTTGCCATTAATGACAAAGCCACCCCCTACACCTGTACCCAAAATTAAGCCCAACACTGTTGGATAACGCTTAAATTCAGGATCCCAAGCTTCGGATAGTGCAAAGCAATTGGCATCGTTTTCCACTTTTACTGGGCGCTGTAACGCATTGGTTAAGTCATGAATCAGAGGCTTGTACTGCGCTGCGGGAACGTTAGTGGTAAATACGGTGCCCTCTGCATGATTAACAATACCAGGAACGCCAACGCCAATTTTCCCTTGGCAATTGAATTTTTCATCGGCTTCTTGGGTGAGTGTAAGAAAGGCATCCAGCAGTGCTTGGTAGTCATTTTTAGGTGTCGGAACACGTTTCTGCCAGACTTGATTGAGTTCATTATCAAAGACTGCAAGTTCAATTTTGGTTCCGCCCATGTCAAAGCCGTAATACATTTTCCTTTTCCCCAAATGGTATGTTTATCATCGATAATGACGTATCCATTTGATAAACAATTAAATGCTCATGTGTGATGGCCTAATTATACAAAAGATTGTGGCTGGAGAAATTATCGTTTTGGTTTTTATTTCTGTTCAGTGAACTCAGAGTAGCAATGGTGAGCGTGATTATTTCTATCAGTGATTATTATTTTATTGATTCATGTCATTTACGGATGTTCATAAAAGGAGAATAAATAAACCTCAAAAAAACTTAAGTCAAATAAAGAGGTTTTATGGCTCGGGGATTCTTTTATATTACAGAAAAAAAACGCCGCCGTTATGGTGTTGCGTTCTTTGTTGGTATTATCAGTGGGATTGTTTCTGCCTTTGTGAAGTGGGGGGCTGAAGTGCCTTTACCACCACGTAGTCCAACCGATATGTTTAATGCCGCTTGTTCACCAGAAACACTGATCCGCGTTGCTGAGCAAGTGGACTGCTCACGTAATTTTCTCAATCCACCTTATGTATTTTTAAGGGATTGGTTAGGGATGGTAGACCCAAATGCGGCAGTGTATACATTCGCAGGACATATTTTTAATTGGGTCGGTGTGACGCATATCCTATTTTCACTGGTTTTTGCGATTGGTTACTGCATCGTGGCAGAGATTTTCCCAAAAATTAAATTATGGCAAGGTTTGTTAGCGGGGGCATTAGCACAGTTATTTGTTCATATGATTTCATTCCCTTTAATGGGCTTAACACCACCACTTTTAGACTTACCTTGGTATGAAAATGTTTCTGAAATCTTCGGGCATTTAATTTGGTTTTGGTCGATTGAGATTATCCGTCGCGATTTAAGAAACCGCATAACAGGTGAGCCAGACCCTGAAGTTCCTTTATCGCAAGGCTATCGTTAAGGTTTTTATTCTCACCTCAACTGACAGGCGTTATCGTTATGGTAAAAATAACGCCTGTCTTCCTCTTTAGTTTGTTTTTGACAAATAAAATCATTGCGTCCCTTTTTGATAAAGTGTATTGTTATATTATAACATTACATTTAGGTGGTTATTATGAAACAAGGGATCCATCCTCAATATCGCACGGTTGTTTTCCATGACACCAGTGCGGATGCCTATTTCAAAGTGGGTTCAACGATTAAAACAGAAAAAACGATTGAATTTGAAGGCGAAACTTTTCCGTATGTTACGTTGGACGTCTCTTCTCAATCACATCCGTTCTACACGGGAAAACAAAAATTAATTTCCCAAGAAGGGAAAACAGCGCAATTCCAGAAACGTTTTGGGCGTTTTCTGCGAACAGAGGATAAGTAAACGTGAAAGTGTTGAGTTCATTAAAAACAGCAAAAACGCGCCACCCAGATTGCCAAGTGGTTCGCCGCCGTGGGCGCGTATATGTGATTTGTAAAGCCAATCCGCGTTTTAAAGCGGTGCAAGGTTGCAAGAAAAAACGTTAGTTCCTGCTTTTCCTTTAAAAATTTACCTGTATTGCCTCATTTTGTTTTTAGCTTAACCACGACAACACATACTCCTTGTCGTGGTTTTTTTGATTTTTCTCTGCGTCCATTAGTTTTATTACTAATCATCCTGCTAATAGTGATGAAATTCACTTGCACACCGGTTCATATTTTGTCAGGTTTAATACATCCGAAAAATTTCGAGCTTCAACTTCCGTGAATGCCGAATGAATGATTAAAAAATGGCCGCATTGACGCCAATGGAGCTGGAACTGGAAATTTCTTGGTAAAAATTAAACAAACAGGGTGAATAAAAATGAAAAATGTAGGGTTTGTTGGCTGGCGAGGAATGGTCGGCTCAGTATTGATGCAGAGAATGGTCGAAGAACGTGATTTTGATGCGATTCATCCTGTTTTCTTTACGACCTCACAACATGGCGCTGAAGCACCGGTTTACGGTGGTCATCGTGGTGTTTTACAGGATGCCTTTGATATTGATGCTTTAAAAGCATTGGATATCATCATTAGCTGCCAAGGCGGCGATTATACCAATGAAGTTTATCCTAAACTTCGTGAGTCAGGCTGGAATGGCTACTGGATTGACGCAGCATCTTCATTACGTATGAAAGACGATGCGATTATCATCCTTGACCCAGTGAACAACCAACACATCCAAGATGGTTTAAATAAAGGCATTAAGACCTTTGTTGGTGGTAACTGTACAGTGAGTTTGATGTTGATGTCTCTGGGCGGCTTATTCACCAATAATTTGGTTGAATGGGCATCTGTTGCCACTTACCAAGCGGCATCGGGTGCGGGTGCTCGTAATATGCGTGAACTTTTAGCTCAAATGGGGTCATTACACACGCAAGTCGCAAAAGAGCTGCAAGACCCTGCATCTGCAATTTTAGATATCGAGAAAAAAGTCACCGACTTTACCCGTAGTGGCACAATGCCAACAGATGCCTTCGGTGTGCCATTAGCAGGCAGCTTGATCCCGTGGATTGATAAAGCGTTAGAAAATGGGCAAAGTCGCGAAGAATGGAAAGGCCAAGCAGAAACCAACAAAATTTTAGCAACGGGTAATAACATCATTCCAGTGGATGGTTTATGTGTTCGTATTGGTGCACTGCGTTGTCATAGCCAAGCTTTCACTTTAAAACTGAAAAAAGATATTCCATTAAACGAGGTTGAACAGCTGTTGGCTTCCCATAATGACTGGGTGAAAGTGGTGCCGAATGACCGTGAAATTACAATGCGTGAGCTAACACCCGCAGCAGTTACAGGCACACTAAGCACGCCAGTAGGGCGCCTGCGTAAACTGAATATGGGCCCAGAGTATTTATCTGCCTTTACTGTCGGTGACCAACTGTTATGGGGCGCCGCTGAACCGCTGCGCCGTATGTTGAGAATCTTACTGTAATGACAAACTAATACCGTGTTTTATCAAGCCTACACATGAACATTGTGTAGGCTTTTTCGTTAAAAGGGCTTGGTAATTTATTGTATTTTTTGGGGATGTTGTTGTGGCTGGTGTTCTAATTCTTTTGCTAAGAAATAGTTTAGGAACGTCCTGATCACGGCGATGATACCTAATTTGATCAGGCTATCTAAATCAGGGTCAACGGTGGTAGCTAAAATATCCGCTGCTAACTGAAACTCTAATGCGGTGGCTAACCAATCACCAAAGCAATAACGTGCGGTACGCGCTATTTTAACGCGAAACCATACAATTAATGTTTTGATTAAACCAATAATCACACAGATGACAGAAATGGTTTCTAACAGTAATTGAAGTACATGAACGCTAGAGCCTAATAACTCACGTAAAAAAGTTAATTCGAACATACAAGCCTCGATATTTAGATGAAACTCAATGCGCTAACTATGAGCAAAGATTGGCAAAATATCGAGTTTTATTGTGGGTCGACCGTTTCTGTTGGTAATTGATTAATGGATAATAAATTTCGGTTACCGTCAATTACCTGAATATTATCGCTTGGTTGGTAACATGCGCGCAGAGGTGATAAGCAAGCTTGAGACGCGCGCTGTTGTATACCAAGCCAATCACTGATTAGCCAATAATTATTTGCTGTGGAATAAGGGGCGTGTAAATGTGTTGTATTTACTGTTGGCTTACTAGCACTTTGGCTGTACCAAATTAATAAGGGAATTTCATAGGCCTCTTTTCTTGGGTTATTAACACCATGGTGGTAGTGAATAGTGTTATCACTGTCTAAGCGTTGTAATGCGTGATCTGAATAGTACATCAAAGTCGCAGGTTTACCTTCGAGTTGCTGCATAAGGTTTTCGATAAATTTATCGGTATAAGCAATTGAACTGTCGTAGCAATCGTCATCTTCTTGGCCACTAAATGTTTTTAGCTCGTCTTCAGGAAACCGGTTACAAGCAGGTTCATGGCTCCCATAGGTATGTAAAACGATGAGCTTTTGTTTATCGGTTGGGTCATTGAGAGCATCACGGAAATCATCTTGCAGTTCTTCATCATAGCCAACAAATTCGTTCCAAGCTTTCTGTTGTGACATCGAAGCAATTGCAGAAATAATACTGGTACGTTTGTTCGTTTTGCCCTGATTGCTGATCCAATACGTTTTAAAACCCGCGTGATTCGCTAATGAAATAATATTGTCTGCATAATGTGATTTGTCCTGCATCTGCTCAAAACGGATGTTAGACAATGAAATAGGAACCGACAAGATGGTGACAGGCGCGGGGGAATAGGCTTGTTGAAACGCAAAAATTTGGGGTTTCCGATTATTCAAATTAGGTGTTGTATCATACTGATAGCCGTAGAAACTCATATGGTCACGACGTAGCGATTCCCCAATGACAAGCACATAGATTTGGGTTTCAGAGTTTTTTTTCTGATAATTAAACGAAACTTTCTGGGACGATATTTTCTTGATCCCGCGGTTTTCATATAAATTTTTGACTAGCGCTGCGGCATTGTAGAACGGTGTATTCAGTAAGTATTTTTCAGTGATTAATAATGCGCTATCAGGCTTACTAAACAGTGATGCGTAATAGGCTGGGATGGCTAGTAGATAACCGCAAAGGAGTGCCAAGCTTATCGCGGCGGTACGGCGATTCATATATTTTGCACATAGATGAATACTTGATAAATATAAAGTAAAAACAAATAGATAGAAAATCACATAGCCAATATTGTAGGAAAGCATTCCCACCGTCTCACTGCTATTGGTATTGATAAAGGTTTCTGCGATAGAAGAAGAGAAGCGGATATCGTGTTTTTGATAAAAGAAGAATGAGACGGATAAATTGAGTGCCCACAAGAGCGAAACAAAAACAGTAAATACCTTGCCAAGAAGAAACCGATAGACGCCAGCGCAAAGCAGTAGTATCAGGGTACCTGAAATCACAATCGCAATGTCTGCAATAAGGCTAACATCCCCACTGAAAAATATAGGAATGATAGATATCAATAACGCATAAATTGGAATAATAAGTTGGCGCATTAGGGTGCTCTTTTTATCTGTTTTTGGCCTTGCCTTAAGTTATGTGGATAAATTAAAAATCATAAGTTTATAAATTAACATTTAGTTAACTTTGGCTGTTATTCGTTTATAACATAAAAAAAGATAAGATAATCAAAATCATGGCGTAAAAAACTGTAAAATCTTGTGATGTTTAGTCATGGTGAGTGTCTGCCTTGGCAGTGTGGAACAACCCCCGCCATAAGCGGGGGAGAATAAACAGGGTTAAAAAGCGATCGTAACTTTGGCATCAATATTGTTATCGTGATAATGCCCAGATAAAAATTTATTGTAGTTAATTGATAGCTTAGTATTTTCTTTTATATTGATATTTGTACCGACTTTTAACGCGACGCCATGGCGTGCTGCTGGGGCACTATGTATCGTAAATGCGCTCGTCGTATCAGAAAAATTCAATTTGACCCCTCTATTCAAGTTGCCATATTGATATTGCCAGTTAAGTTCACCATGTAGACCGATATTTGACTCATTACCGACTTTCCACTGGTTATCAAGACGCAGCCCTATTGTCGATAAACGAGAGCCAATATACTGTTTACCTGCTTGCAAAGAGGTGTTGTTGATGTGCTCATTGATAGCATAATTCGTTGTGTTGATATAAGTGAAGTTGGTGAATGGTTCAAGGTTCATCCAACGGGTGTTAATCGGATAGGCCATTTCAATAAACGCTTGGTGGGTATTGGTATAATAATTCGCGGAGTGACTTGTGCCATCACTGATTGCGCGTTCAGTGTGAACGAGGTGTGAAGTATGGCTAAGCCCTGAACGAACGGCGATCGGTTGCCATACTGCACTACCATAAATAGCGGCATGGTAGTTATTACTGTGACCTTGGTCTAGGTGATTAGATAATGAACTTTGGCTAAAACCTGCGGCGATGCCGAATGTCATTTTATCATTAATAAAACGTCGGTTTGCACCGAGTAATAGACCATAGCTTGATGATTTATACCCTGTCGCATTGCTATCACCCGTGGTTTTATCCCAGTCGTATAGCATGTTAATCCACACATTACCTTTGTCTTCGCTATTTAATGATTCAGATAAGCGAGCTTGTTGCAGTACGGCCTCTTTAATTTGACGGCTATCATTTAATTGGTTTGATAATACGTCAGCATATATTTGCCCGGTTACATCACTAAATAGGGTTTGAGCCTCCTGCTTTGAGCGACTTTTTAACGTTTGTTCATACAGAGGGTGGCTTATCGGAAGCCTATCAATAGCGTTAGCGGCAGCTTTTTGATTTGGCGTGGTAGCCGCACTGGAAAATGGGGTATTATTACGCCCTATTTTAAGTGTGACCTCTTTCGGGGCGTAATTCAGCGTGGTTCCAATAAACTGATAATTAGGTAAAACGGTATCGAATTGGCCATTAACCCCTTTTTGAGCGCTAAGGATCGTATATTGAGTACCAAACAAGCGGTTAATATCGAGCTTAGAGAGAGGCTCGTTTTGGTTTTCAAATGAGACGGTGACGATACCGCCTTTTAATGAAGCGCTGCCTTGGCTAATGATTTTATCGTTATTACCTTCAGGGGTGATTTCCACCAAATAGTGGCTATCAGGCGCAAAAGTTATTGAATCAACAATGTTAATTGTACCAATAGAATGACCTGGAGCAACTGCAGCGCCTTGGTTGGCGGTTAATTGTTGAATGCTACCGTTGCCCGTCAGTAAACCCTGATGATGAATATTAACTGGGGCTCCGACCTGCCCCCCTTCGAGATCCAAGGTTCCTTTATTAATATCAATTGCGGAGTCTAAGTTTTTTTTAAGGGTCACTTTGCCGCCATTAATATGGGATTTTTGCAAATATTTATTTTCGCCTGCTAACACTAAGTGGCCTTGATTGACGGTGAGACCTGCAAAAGTATTGTTGCCGGATAATACGAGGGTTCCATGGCCATTTTTAATTAATTTTCCAACGCCTTGAATATTATTTTTCCATTCATCTAACTCGCCAAAATTAGCGATATCCAAATCATTAGTTTCTTGATTAACAACCAAGTTTTCATATAAATAAGCGGGGCCTTGATAAGCAGCAGGTAAGTTAATTAACCCCCAATAAGTATTGGGATCATTTTCTTTGATATTCCACCCAGCAATTGAATGGCTTGGGTATGCCGTGCTGGCTAAAATATTATTCCATTGTTTATTATTTAGGTAAGGGAAACGTAATCGAAGTAAATAACTGGCAGTTTTAGGGATATTTTTAGGCTCGATATTAGCCGTATTTTGGGTGTTTTCTTTTCCATAATAGCCGATATGCTCATTGGTGATAGGGCTAGATACTGTTAAGCAGTTTTTTTGGTTATTTGGACATGATGATGAAATATCTTTACGGATATTTTTTGCGGATTCAACAATGAATTTGGTGTTTTTTTCATCAGACAGTAGTTGTGATAATAAATAATAATTACCGACACGAGAAGCGATAGTATCGGTGGCAAAGTGTGCGCCAACAATCACGCGGCTTTCACCATATTCAATTGCTCGGTTGAACATTTCGCTGCCTTTTTCGGGAAAAATCATCGCTAATACTGCGGCTTGTTTGAAACCATTCCACGTATGGCCACTTGGGTAAGATGAGCCCTGTATTTTTGAATATTCAGCAATATAATGACCATCGTCATCCAAGACTTGGTAAGGGCGACCGCGTTTAAAGTGGTCTTTAAGAATAAAATCAATCGACCGTGTACGTTGTTTTTTTTCGTCATAAGCACGGGTACTTGTATTATGTAATAAATTGATTTCTTGATATTGTTTATGGTCTCTTATATTAATATCATGTTCACCAAACAGTATGGTTTGGTAACTGTTAAATAAATAACCCGAGTCTTGGGATTTATCTGCGAGCGCTAATTTTTTCCTTTCCCCAGTGATACTGGTGTATTCACGACTAATAAGCCTATCTTGCTCAGCAACTGCACTGCCTTCTTTAGGTGTGCTATTAATAACATTGTTTTTAATATCCTCAAGCCATGTACTTCTGATATCAATAATATTTTCCTCTAATTCTAAAACATGAGTTTTTGCTGTTAGAGTATTCGTGAATATGAATGGTAATAAAGTTAGTGACGCTGAAATAAAAAATTTTCTCATTGTAACCCCGCTAATGCTATTAGTGATTTTTCATTTGGCGGAGTTTATTGATAATATATTTATTTTTTATGACAGTTATTTGTAATAAAAAAGTCATACTAATTAAAGTGTTAAGTTTTATTTTTAATTGTTGTCTTGTGAGTAAAATTGCTTCTTATTGATGGGGGTTGTTTTTTTATTCTTTTATTATAAATTTAATTAAATCGTGGAAATAAGATAATCGTTATAAAAATTTTTCATAAAAAATAACCCCAGACTTTCGTATGGGGTTATTGAATTTTATTCAACCAACAGAATAATTAGATATCGATATTGGCTGCTTTTAAGGCGTTTTCTTCGATAAATGCACGACGTGGCTCTACGGCATCACCCATTAACGTGGTGAATAGTAGGTCAGTTGCGATTGCGTCTTTCACTGTCACACGCATCATACGGCGGGTTTCTGGGTTCATGGTGGTTTCCCAAAGTTGTTCAGGGTTCATTTCACCAAGACCTTTATAACGCTGTACGTATAGGCCACGACGGGATTCACGAGTCAACCAAGCCAGTGCTTCTTCGAAATTACTGATATCTTGGCGGCGTTCGCCACGCTGGATATAAGCGCCTTCTTCAATTAAGCCACTGATTAAGTCACCTAAGTGCGTGATACGACGGTATTCGCTGCCGTGAACAAAATCGAAGTCTAAATTGTAGTCGGTATCAACACCATGGGTACGGATACGAATAGTGGGTTCGAATAGCTGGCGCTCACGATTTTCGGTAATTGTGTAGCTGTAGGTGCTACCAAATTGTTCGTTATCTTCTAAGCGTTTAACTAACGTAGCAGCCCATTCTTCGACTTTTGCGCTGTCTTTTAAGTCATCTTCGGTGAGTGTTGACTGATAGACCAAGCTGTTAAGCAGTGCTTGCGGGTAAAGACGCTCAAGACGACGGATAATGCGGTGAGCTGCATTATATTCGACAACCAGTTTCTCAAGCTCTTCACCTTTCATGGCGGGTGCTTCAGCGCTTAAATGCAGCTCAGCACCATCAAGGGCGATAGAAATTAGGTAATCGTCCATTGCATCGTCATCTTTAATGTACTGTTCTTGTTTACCACGTTTCACTTTATACAGTGGTGGTTGAGCAATAAAGATATGGCCGCGCTCAACAATTTCAGGCATTTGACGATAGAAGAAGGTCAACAGTAACGTACGGATGTGAGAACCATCGACGTCCGCATCCGTCATGATGATGATGCTGTGATAACGCAGTTTGTCTGGGTTATATTCATCGCGACCGATACCACAACCTAATGCGGTAATCAGGGTTGCAACTTCCTGAGAAGAAAGCATTTTATCAAAACGCGCTTTTTCAACGTTAAGAATTTTACCTTTCAGAGGTAGGATGGCCTGGTTTTTACGGTTACGCCCCTGTTTTGCAGAGCCGCCCGCAGAGTCCCCTTCCACAAGGTACAGTTCGGATAATGCAGGGTCGCGTTCTTGGCAGTCAGCCAGTTTACCTGGTAAGCCTGCTAAATCTAATGCGCCTTTACGACGAGTCATTTCACGAGCTTTACGTGCTGCTTCACGTGCGCGTGCGGCATCAATAATTTTCCCAACGACAATTTTGGCGTCATTTGGGTTTTCCAGTAAATACTCAACCAGTTTCTCATTCATCATCGTTTCAACCGCAGTTTTCACTTCGGATGACACCAGTTTTTCTTTGGTTTGTGATGAGAATTTAGGATCAGGTACCTTCACAGAAATAACAGCAATCAGACCTTCACGGGCATCGTCACCTGTTGCGTTGACTTTGCTTTTCTTCTGATAACCTTCTTTTTCCATGTAGTTGTTTAGTGTACGCGTCATCGCGGCACGGAAACCTGCAAGGTGAGTACCACCATCGCGTTGTGGAATGTTATTGGTAAAGCAGTAAACGTTTTCTTGGAAACCATCATTCCACTGCATTGACACTTCAACACCAATACCGTCTTTTTCGGTTGAGAAATAAAAGACAGAAGGGTGGATAGGGGTTTTATTACGGCTTAAGTATTCAACAAAAGCTTTAATACCGCCTTCATAATGGAAGTGGTCTTCTTTGCCATCACGTTTATCAATGAGTCTGATAGAAACGCCCGAGTTTAAGAAGGATAACTCACGTAAACGCTTCGCTAATATATCATATTCGAACTCAGTGATGCCTTTAAAGGTATCCATGCTTGGCCAAAAGCGGACGCGTGTCCCTGTTTGGTCAGTTTCACCAACAACGGACAGAGGGCCTTGTGGCTCACCGTGTTTGTAGATTTGTTCGTGAACTTTGCCATCACGTTTGATAACTAATTCTAATTTTTCAGATAAGGCGTTAACAACCGATACCCCGACACCGTGCAATCCGCCGGAAACTTTATAGGAGTTATCATCGAATTTACCCCCTGCGTGCAGAACGGTCATGATGACTTCTGCGGCAGAGACACCTTCTTCTTCGTGGATACCCGTTGGGATACCACGTCCATCATCCTGTACGGAGATAGAGTTATCGGCATGGATAGTGATAACGATATCGTCACAAAAGCCTGCGAGGGCTTCGTCGATAGCATTGTCGACAACCTCGAAAACCATGTGATGAAGACCTGTTCCATCGTCTGTATCACCGATATACATGCCCGGGCGCTTACGCACCGCATCCAGTCCTTTTAATACCTTGATACTTGAGGAGTCATATGTATTCGACATCAACGTTTCCTGCTCTTTCTATTTCTGAGGTTGAACTTCTATTTTGCCATGTTCTACGCTAAACATCTTGCTATTTGCATCTATCATATCATTAACTTGCTCGGGTGTAATGGCACTGACAAACACCTGTGCTTGCGTAGCTTTGAGGCGAGCTGCCAATAATTGACGGCGGCCCGCATCGAGTTCGGAGGCAAAATCATCCAGCAGATACAGGCATTGCTGCCCGCTCTGACGGGTGAAAAACTCACCCTGCGCTAACCTAAGTGCACACATCAACAGCTTGAGCTGTCCCCGTGATAGCATATCTTCAACGGGTGTACCATTGGCTCTGATACGCAAGTCCGCTTTATGTGGCCCTGAAGCGGTATAGGTTAGTGCTCTATCACGCTCAAATTGGCGTTCTAGTTGTTCTGAATAATCAATTTCTTTATCCCAGCCGCGTTGGAAGGAAACGGATAATGAAAATTCGGGTAAAAACTGTTGGCAAGTCTGCTCTATATTTTCAGCGATGCCAGAAATATAGTCTTGGCGCCATTGGCTTATCTGCTCTGAAAGCGGTGCTAACTGAGCATCCCAATGGCGAATTTGCTCATAACGAGTGACTTGCCGTAAAGCGGCATTTCGCTGCTTTAATAACCGTTTTAAATCTGACCAAACAGAGAAAAACAGTGGGTCATTGTGAAAACAGCCCCAATCAATGAAAGCGCGTCGATATTTAGGGCCACCATTGAGTAAGGTAAAACCTTCAGGGGTAATTAACTGCATCGGCAATAATTTTGCTAATTCAGCTATTTTATGGCCATCTGTTCCGTCAATTCGGACTTTACTGTCACCTTCGCGGTTTTTGCTTAAGCCTAATGAAAGGTCGTTACGCGTTTCATCTAAGTGGCTAAGTTTACCATGAAGAATAAATTGTTCTTGCTCATGGCGTATAACGCGGTTCGCTTGAATGCTGCGAAATGCACGGCCATGGCCTAAGGTGTATATTGCTTCCAATATACTGGTTTTACCGCTCCCATTTGGGCCAATGAGAAAATTAAACCCATTGGCTAAGGAGAGATCCGCATTTTCTATATTTCGAAAATCGCGGATCAATAAACGCGAAAGGATCATAAATACCGATTACAAACGCATTGGCATGACGACATAAACAGCGGCTTTGCTGTCGGCATCTTCAATTTGTACGCTAGAAGTTGCATCAGTTAGCAGCAGCTGTACATTTTCACTTTTCAGTGCGTTAAGGACATCTAAAATGTAACTGACGTTAAAGCCGATTTCCATTTCAGTGCCTTGATAGCTCACGTCAACGATTTCTTCGGCTTCCTCTTGCTCTGGGTTATTCGCCGTGATGCGCAATTGGTTTTCGCTAAAATACAGACGGACACCGCGGAATTTTTCATTTGATAAAATTGCCGCGCGAGAAAACGCTTGTTTAAGTAAATCACAACGCGCTTCTAATGTTTTGTCTGGGTTTTTCGGTAATACGCGGCGGTAATCAGGGAAACGACCATCCACCAATTTAGAGGTGAAAATAAAATCGCCAACATGGGCTCGAATATTATTGCTGCCAATTTGCAATTGCAGAGGTGCATCGCCACCATCTAATAAACGCATTAACTCAATCACGCCTTTACGTGGAACAATGACAGAGTGGGATGGCAGTGATTGACCAATATCCATCGCGCAAACAGCCAAACGGTGGCCATCGGTTGAAACGGTTCTGAGCATTTGGTCTTCAGTTTCAAATAACATGCCGTTGAGGTAATAACGGACATCTTGGTGCGCCATTGAAAACTGAGTCGCTTCAATTAAACGTTTCAGTATTGATTGCGGAAGAGAAAACTCAACCTCGCTTTGCCAATCATCCAAGTTTGGAAAATCAGCCGCAGGCAGCGTCGATAATGAGAAGCGGCTACGACCAGAACGGACGAGCAGTCTGTCATCATTGAGCTCTACATGAATTTCAGAACCCTCAGGTAATCCACGCCAAATATCGAAAAATTTGCGTGCGGGCACCGTTGTTGCGCCAACTTCATGTTCCCCAGTTAGGGTGACATTGGCCATCATCTCCATTTCAAGGTCGGTTCCAGTGAGTTGGAGGGTGCCTTCTTTTACCTGTAATAAAAGGTTACCTAAAATAGGCAGAGTTGGACGCCCACCTAAAGGACCACTAACCTGTTGCAACGGTTTTAATAACTGCTCGCGTTCTATTATAAATTTCATAGCAATTAAGATGATAATGTTCTGATTAAATTAGAAAAATCTTCTTTGATGTCATGGCTTTCTTCTCGTAACTGTTCAATTTTACGACAAGCGTGTAACACCGTGGTATGGTCACGGCCGCCAAAGGCATCCCCGATTTCAGGTAAACTATGGTTAGTTAGCTCTTTCGCTAGTGCCATTGCCATCTGACGCGGACGTGCGACAGAACGAGAACGGCGTTTTGAAAGTAAATCTGCTACTTTAATTTTATAATACTCAGCAACTGTTTTCTGAATATTATCAATAGTTACCAGCTTTTCTTGTAGTGCTAATAGGTCACGCAGTGCTTCTCTGACAAAATCGATAGTAATCGCGCGGCCAGTAAAGTTTGCGTTGGCAATCACACGATTTAACGCGCCTTCCAATTCACGGACGTTCGAACGCAGGCGTTTTGCGATGAAAAAGGCCACTTCACCTGGAAGTTGGATTTCATTTTCATCTGCTTTTTTCATTAAGATCGCCACACGCGTTTCCAGTTCAGGTGGTTCAATAGCGACGGTTAAGCCCCAACCAAAGCGTGATTTTAAGCGATCTTCCACCCCGTTGATTTCTTTCGGATAGCGGTCGGATGTTAAAATAATTTGCTGATTGCCTTCAAGTAATGCGTTAAACGTATGGAAAAATTCTTCCTGTGAGCGCTCTTTATTGGCAAAAAATTGAATATCATCAATTAATAATGCATCGACAGAACGGTAATAGCGCTTGAATTCTTCAATCGCGTTGTTCTGTAAAGCTTTGACCATATCTTGAACAAAACGTTCAGAGTGCATGTAAACGACACGTGCATTGGCCTTATGCTGCATGATGCTGTTACCTACAGCATGTAATAAGTGGGTTTTACCTAAACCTGTTCCACCATAAAGGAATAATGGATTATAGGCGCCACCTGGATTTTCAGCCACTTGCCTCGCTGCTGCGCGAGCCAATTGGTTCGATTTACCTTCAACAAAGTTATCAAATGTATGCTTAGGATTCACATTAGAACGATAAGCGACATCAGGTTGTACTTTGGCTGAGTTGTCCCAACTCGGTTTAACGGGGGCTGACGGTACGGCAAAAGCAGGTACTTCATGAATGGTACGTGCTTGGGGGGCTGCCGGCGCGACGGTAATCGGTTTATTGCCTACTTCAAAGTGTAGTGCAGGTGCGTCAGAACCACAAAAATCATTCAATAATTCATTGATATTATTGATGTATTTATCCCTAACCCAGTCGAGAACGAAACGATTTGGGGCATAAAGTGCCAATGTATTATCGTTTAATTCAGCTTGAAGGGGGCGTATCCACATACTGAATTCTGTGGCAGGTAGTTCATCCTGCAATCGGGCAAGACATTGCTGCCAAAGCGAAAGTGACACGTTGGGCTCCCCTAAACAAGGTCAATGGAACAAAGAAGTACGGATTTAAACACAGAATTTTCTAAGAGCCATTTTTAAAACGACTCAGAGTGGTTTTAGATTAACTTTAACTCTCCGCATATTGCTGATCTGTGGATCAGAATAGACCTGCGATCATACCGCAAAATTCACCAGAGATCTTCATTCTTTTACACAGTTTTTATGCTTTTTATCCACAGGTAAATGTGATAAGGCATCGCCTATAAGGAAGAAGTTAGCTGGGCTACTTGAATTTTTGTTCGTTTTTCCACATGGCTGGGGATAACTCTAGACGATTTAGTGAAAATATTCCTTAAGATCAAAAAATATTTTTAGATCGCGGGAAGATCCTTGCGCTTTAGGGTGGAGTCCGTATAATCTTCCTCCCTGTGCACAGTGCTGATGTGGTTTTTACACGAAACTGAGGTATACTTGTTGGGTTCTGCGTTCTGTTCTCGCGTTAACGTTAGACTTGAATACAGACGAAAAGCAGGTTGTCAGTCAGTATGAAAATAGAATCATGAGTTGACTGTCACAGCATATGTCGGCAAACCGGTCAGCCAGGCTATAAATAAAAGTGGTTTGATTGCGTCATTTTATTGACGTGACCCCCTATGTTTTATTACAATCCTGCCTCTTTCTATATTGTTGCGATAGAGGCACAGGTGTAAATCAGTTTCCACTGGTTGCCAACGCGTTTACTGAATCAGTAATAAATTTTAAAGTTAGGTAGAAATCGTTATGAAACGCACTTTTCAACCGTCCGTACTGAAGCGCAACCGTTCACACGGTTTCCGTGCTCGTATGGCCACTAAAAATGGTCGTCAGGTCCTGGCTCGCCGTCGTGCTAAAGGCCGCGCTCGTCTGACCGTTTCATCTAAGTAATAAAGCTAGCCCTCTATTCCAGTGGTTACGCTCGCTTTTACCCGGGAGTTACGCTTGTTAACTCCCAGGCATTTCGATAATGTCTTTAAGCAGCCGCAGAGGGCGAGTTCCCCAGAGATAACAATCCTTGGTCGCCTAAACGAGCTGGGGCATCCCCGCATCGGTCTTACCATCGCCAAAAAAAATGTTAAACGAGCTCATGAGCGAAATCGTATTAAGCGATTAGCGCGTGAATACTTTCGTCTGCATCAACACGAGTTGCCTTCAATGGACTTTGTGGTATTGGTAAGGAAAGGGGTTGCCAATCTCGACAATCAACAGATCACGGAAGCATTGGATAAGTTATGGCGTCGTCACCGTCGCTTGGCTCAAAAATCCTGATCATGCTGATCAGAGGCTACCAACTGGCGATTAGCCCGTTGTTAGGGCCTCGTTGTCGCTTCAATCCTACTTGTTCAAATTACGGAATTGAGGCATTGCGCAGGTTTGGTATGCTAAAAGGGAGTTGGTTAACGGCGAAACGCGTATTAAAATGCCACCCTTTACACGCTGGTGGAGATGATCCTGTCCCACCCAGAAAAACTGATGATAATAGAGAATTATAACGATGGATTCGCAACGCAATCTTCTACTCATCGCTTTGTTGTTCGTGTCGTTCTTAGTTTGGCAGGCCTGGGAGAGCGATAAAGTTGCTCAGGACGTTAAAACTGTTCAAACTTCGCAACAAGCGGATATGCCAAGCAGTGATGCCCAAGCAGTAACTAGCAGTGGGCAAGGTAAGCTCATCACCGTTAAAACGGATGTACTGGATATTCGCATCAATACTCGTGGTGGTGATATCGATGAGGCTGACCTGTTAGCCTATCCTGCGACCCTTCATTCGGAAGACCCTTTCCGTTTACTGGAAACTAACCCAGGCTTTGTCTACCAGGCACAAAGTGGTTTGATTGGCCCTCATGGCCCAGACAACCCAGCAAATAATAACGGTGAACGTCCGCTATACTCTGCAGATTCTGCAACTTTCACATTAGCGAACGGCCAAGACGTATTACGTGTACCAATGTCATTTACGGATAACAACGGCGTTGTTTACCAAAAAACGTACATTGTAAAACGCGGTCAATATACGGTTGAAGTTGAATACAGCATCCAAAACCCTACAGCACAGCCGCTAACGTTGGCGTTTTTCGGTCAGTTAAAACAAACTATCGAATTACCAAAAGAACGTGATACAGGGAGCAGCAACTTTGCTCTGCACACATACCGCGGTGCGGCGTATTCTTCCGATGAAAACAACTATAAAAAATATAGCTTTGGAGACATCGAAGATAAAAACCTGAGCCTGACAACGAAAGGCGGTTGGGTTGCGATGTTGCAACAATACTTTGCGACAGCTTGGATCCCTGCAAGCGCAGAGAAAAGCACGTTCTACACCATCGACCTTGATAAAAAATCTGCCATCATTGGTTATAAGAGTGAACCAATGACGATTGCCGCAAATGGCGCAGGTACTTATTCATCAACGTTATGGGTTGGCCCAGAAATTCAGTCTGAGATGGCAGCAGTTGCACCACACTTAGACTTAACTGTTGATTACGGTTGGTTATGGTTTATCTCTCAGCCATTGTTTAAATTGCTGAAATTTATTCACGGTTTCGTGGGTAACTGGGGTATTGCCATCATCGTTATCACCTTTATCGTTCGTGGTATCATGTATCCGCTGACTAAAGCGCAGTACACCTCCATGGCGAAAATGCGTTTACTGCAACCAAAACTGGCGGCAATGCGTGAGCGTATTGGTGATGATAAACAGCGTATGAGCCAAGAAATGATGGCGATGTATAAAGCAGAAAAAGTAAACCCACTGGGTGGTTGTTTACCGCTGCTTATCCAAATGCCTATTTTCCTTGCACTTTACTACATGTTGATGGGTTCTGTTGAACTGCGTCATGCACCGTTCTTCGGTTGGATCCAAGACTTGTCTGCACAAGACCCGTACTACATCCTGCCAGTATTGATGGGTGTGACGATGTTTGTTATCCAGAAAATGTCACCAACAGCAGTCACTGACCCAATGCAGCAGAAGATTATGACGTACATGCCAGTCGTGTTCACTATCTTCTTCCTGTGGTTCCCATCAGGTCTGGTACTGTATTATATCGTGAGTAACTTAGTAACCATCATCCAGCAACAAGTGATTTACCGTGGCTTGGAAAAACGTGGTCTGCACAGTCGCGATAAAAAAGAGAAAAAATAATCTCGGTTCTCAGTAAGATGAGAATGGCTTCACAAAGCGGGATTCTATAGTAGTATTAAGGCGACCAGATAAGGTCGCCTTATTCTTTTCAAAAAGTCAAAGACAGAGAAACATCATGCTGATTAACGATACTATCATCGCACAGGCAACACCTCCCGGTCGTGGTGGTGTCGGTATTTTACGTGTATCAGGCCCGAAGGCGGCACTGGTTGCTGAAACCGTATTGGGGAAACTTCCTAAGCCGCGTTATGCGGATTATCTCCCTTTTCGTGATGTGGAAGGCGCTGTTCTTGATCAAGGTATTGCGATTTATTTTCCTGGCCCCAACTCCTTTACAGGGGAAGATGTTCTTGAGCTACAAGGGCATGGTGGCCCGGTCATCCTTGACCTATTACTGAGAAGAATTCTAGCTATCGATGGTATTCGTATCGCAAATCCTGGAGAGTTTTCTGAGCGCGCATTTTTAAATGATAAGCTCGATTTAGCCCAAGCCGAAGCGATCGCCGACTTAATTGACGCCAGTTCTGAGCAAGCGGCACGTTCAGCAATGAATTCATTACAAGGCGCATTTTCTTCCCATATCCACCAATTGGTGGAAGCACTCACTCACTTACGCATCTATGTGGAAGCCGCGATTGATTTCCCTGATGAAGAAATTGATTTCCTTTCTGACGGTAAAATTGAAGCCAAACTTAATGAAGTTGTGGCGGATTTAGAGCAGGTTCGTTCCCAAGCTCGCCAAGGCAGTTTGTTGCGTGAAGGAATGAAGGTGGTGATTGCTGGGCGTCCAAATGCAGGGAAGTCCAGTTTGCTTAATGCATTAGCAGGTCGTGAAGCCGCAATTGTAACCGATATTGCGGGGACCACGCGTGATGTACTGCGTGAACATATTCATATTGATGGGATGCCACTGCATATCATTGATACCGCAGGTCTGCGCGAAGCCAGTGATGAAGTTGAGCGTATTGGTATCGAGCGCGCATGGAAAGAGATTGAACAAGCTGACCATGTGTTGTTTATGGTGGATAGCACCACAACCAATGCCACGGAACCACAAGAAATTTGGCCTGAATTTATGGCACGATTACCAGCTGAACTGCCTGTTACGGTGATCCGCAATAAAGCAGATATGACGGGGGAACCTGTTGAGTTTATCGATGATACGCGTTACCCATTGATTCGTTTGTCTGCTCGTGAAGAAAAAGGTATCGATTTGCTGCGCGATCATCTGAAAGAGGCCATTGGCTTTAACAGTAATACCGAAGGTGGGTTCCTTGCTCGTAGCCGCCATTTACAAGCACTGAATGCAGCGGCCGTTCACCTAGAACAGGGATATGACCAGTTAGTGAATGCTCGCTCCGGTGAATTACTGGCCGAAGAGCTGCGTTTGGCTCAGCAAGAACTGAGTGAAATTACAGGTGAATTTACCTCTGATGATTTATTAGGCCGTATTTTCTCCAGTTTCTGTATTGGAAAATAGTAAAATCTGAGAGGGTATCAGCCGATTATTGAATTCGTGCTGATACCTGACCTAAAAACAGCTGAGCAACGCATTACATATAAGTCATCATTCACTTTTGAATATTAAATCACTACTAAAATTGTTATTTACCCTATTATTTTTATTTTAATTAAATAATAAAAAACAATATTAATTTTTATGTTATTTTTTACATGAATAAAAAAACTATCATTAACCCTGTAATTTAAATTTTAAATAAAGGGCTCAATGATGGAAATATATGATGTAAAAAGTGTTAATGAAAAAATTAATATTGATATTATTAAAAAAAATAGCAAAGAAAAGCTTCATACCTTTTTTTTCGAACGCACTAATTCGAATTTTTTAAAGTTGTATTTCTCACATATTAATTTACCTAAAAATAGTTATGTTGAATTTGAATATGGGGATAGCGTTATACAGCGAGAAAGTTTTTATCAGATGAATGAGGCGATAATGACGATCCCGAGTAGCGGCGTTAATATTCGTGTTAGATTACCATTACTCACTGATGTAGAAAATGTTTTTTCGTTTTTCCTAGATTCGATTGAGCACGATAATCACTCAAGGGTGATTATCGGCCAAGACGAACGAAAACCTTATATGTGTTATGAAGGAAGCACAATTGCGGAGTATGCGTTATCAAGTGCAGCTGCACGTATTGGTGGATGGGGGTCTTGTTCCTTAATTGGTAGTGAAAACCATGTTCTCACTAATAACCATGTTGTCGAAAGTGATCCTAATTTAATCAATGGCGAAATATGGTTTAATTGGTTTAATGAGACTTGTAGTTCGACATCCGCAGTGACTGAACCTGTTCGTTTAAAGCCGGGCAGGGTATTAAAGCGGGGGATCAGCGCTAGCGATAATGATTATGCATTATTTACCTTAGATGAATTTGACTATTTAAATTCTAATGTGAAAGCATTATTTGGTGGGCTAGCATTAAGCCAAAGTAATCCGGTTAAAGGCGAGAATATTTATATTCCACAATATGGTGATGGTGGTTTACGCCCAATGCATATTGGCGATATAAAAAATGGCAAATTTGCTGAGATATTAAACGTTGAAAATAATGGCAATAAAATAGTTCATAATGCTGATACCCAAGGGGGATCATCAGGTTCTCCAGTTATATCAAGAGCCAGTAATCAAATTATTGGATTACATTGGGGGGGCGGGACTGTCAATGTGGGTGTCGCAGTTCAAAATTTGAATGCTGAATTAGGCGGGTTGATTGGAAATAGCAATATATCCGTTATTGGGCTTGGTCATGTTGCATCAACCAACCTGGAACTAAATCCCATTAATGCGTTAGAAACATTAATACCGATATCACTGAATGAAGGGAGTAGTATTATTCCTTTTGATACGGTGAAAATTGAAGACTATGAAAATTATTCAATAATGTATGTTGATGCTATTGATTTAGTGACTCATGAGATATTCCCGTTGTCATTTAAAGCAAGTGTAGTGAAAGAGGGGCATCAAACACATCTCCATGATGATGAGATCACAGGAGATGTGTTCTTAAAGTTCTATCATTTTGACATTGAAGCAGAAAAATTAGTGAAATGTTGGATTGCATTCAAAATATCTAATGATAATCAAAATATTAAAAATCACGTTATCCGGTTGATTTATGATAGATATGATCCTTATGTGGCCCCATTTGATATCGAAAGTGCTGAAATGTTAGCATTGAACCTTAGCCAAGATAAAAAAAATGCGACAAGCTACACGGTAAATGGCAATGATTATTATGGGTTTGTTGCGTTGTATCGCGGGCAGGGGCCACTGTCTTTGGTCTGGATTGAAAAAGCATACTCACAGGTAAAGGGGCTGTTAAAGAATTCATTAGGTGATGAAGTCCTTGTTAATTTCAGAGCTTCTCGCCAAACAGAGTGCGCTACGAACTCAATGAATACGGCTGCTTCATGTGCTTCCCAGAATAAATTCTCTCGGCTAGTATTGGAATACTTTCCTAAAGATAACCCACACCTTGTATTAGAAAATAGTGTTTATGAAGGGATCATTCCGTTGCAGGCAAAATCATGGCAAGGGGAACCCAGCAAAAACATTTTAATTAAGGTCTCTTTGCAGTCTGAATAACTGCCGTGATTTAATATTTCTCTGTATTTGAATGAATTAAGGTGTTTAGTAAATCAATATTGCCATCCAGTGTATTAGCTGAAATTTAGTGTATGCACTGTTTATTAAGGCCAAGTTCGAATGTGAGCGTTTTAATCTGCTATTAATCCCTTTCTTGTTTGTGGGTGGGGTGCTGCATTCACTTTCAGGCTCAACACGTTAATCCGTAATACGGCTACCATGGGTAAACACCGTCGCTTTACCTTGGCGGCAAAAACCCACTAAGGTTAAATTGGCTTTCTCTGCTACTTCGATGGCAAGTGCGGTCGCGGCGGAAACAGCAAACAGAATTTCCGCGCCGCAGCTTGCGGCTTTTTGCACCATTTCATAACTGGCACGGCTGGAAACCAAAACAGCTCCTTGTTGCCAGTGATGACGGCTTTTCATTCCCAGTAGTTTATCAAGAGCCACATGACGGCCGACATCTTCACAACCACCGACTAATTGACCTTCTGGGGATATCCATGCAGCGGCATGGGTACAGCCTGTTAGTGCGCCAATTTCCTGTACTTTTTTCAATTCATGCAATGCATTATCAAGATGCGAGAGAGAGAAGGTTTGGCTGAAAGGTAGGGGAGAGATAGGCTTAAAGATTTCATCAAGCTGCTCTGTACCACAAATACCACAGCCTGTGCGGCCTGCTAAATTACGACGACGTTCTTTGAGTTCCATAAAGCGGCGGCTAGATAATTCCACGTGAACTTCAATGCCCCGATTGCAGCCTTCAACGATATCAATTCCACGAATTTCATCACTGGACTGTATTATGCCTTCCGAAAGTGAGAACCCGACAGCGAAATCCTCAAGATCTTTTGGGGTTGCCATCATTACCACATGGGATATGCCATTGAACACTAATGCAACAGGATATTCTTCTGCAACGTAATCTTTCACTGGTGAATCAAGGTTGCCTTTTTGTTGCACAATTGTGCTGTTTAAGCCAATCATTTGGGTGATTTGGGAGTCATTTGTAGTATTTGTTTCATACATTAGATGAATTCCTAGCATTAATGATACATAATATTAATTATGGGTAAAAAGAATTTACACCATTTGCCAGGCAATGAACCTGGGACGTAAGGAAGACGTTGAATAAAAACAGTTTACCTGATTATCGCAATTGACGTTAGGTAAACATGAGCAATGTAAATGAGGAGATCCCCATGCAAGTCAGCAGAAGGCAGTTCTTTAAGATCTGCGCTGGCGGTATGGCAGGTACGACGGCAGCGGCGTTAGGTTTTGCACCTGCAACCGCGTTAGCGTCAACGCGCCAGTATAAATTACTGCGTGCGAAGGAAACCAGAAATACCTGTACCTACTGTTCTGTCGGCTGTGGGCTGTTAATGTACAGCCTCGGTGATGGCGCGAAAAATGCAAAAGAGAGCATTTTCCATATTGAAGGGGACCCGGATCATCCGGTAAACCGTGGTGCACTTTGTCCTAAAGGTGCTGGACTTATCGATTTCATCCACAGTGAAAGCCGCTTAAAATACCCCGAAGTGCGTGAGCCTGGTACCAATGAGTGGAAACGTATCACGTGGAACGACGCTTTTGACCGTATCGCTAAGTTGATGAAAGAAGACCGCGATGCGAACTTTATCGAAAAAAATAAAGACGGTGTCACGGTTAACCGTTGGCTAACCACCGGTATGCTGTGTGCATCAGCTGGAAGCAATGAGACTGGTTTTGTAACACAAAAATTCACCCGCGCTCTCGGCATGCTTGCCGTAGACAACCAAGCGCGTGTCTGACACGGACCAACGGTAGCAAGTCTTGCTCCAACATTTGGTCGCGGTGCGATGACCAACCATTGGGTTGACATTAAAAATGCAAACCTAATCGTTGTTATGGGTGGTAATGCGGCAGAAGCGCATCCAGTTGGTTTCCGCTGGGCGATGGAAGCTAAAATCCATAATAAAGCCAAATTAATTGTTATTGACCCACGCTTTACCCGTACAGCGGCAGTGGCGGATTTCTACACGCCTATCCGTTCAGGTACAGATATTGCGTTTTTATCAGGTGTTATCAAATACTTACTGGATAATGAAAAAATTCAGCGTGAATACGTGGAAGCGTATACCAATGCGAGTTTAGTGATCCGTGAAGATTTTGGCTTCGATGATGGTCTATTTACTGGCTATGACGCAGAAAAACGCCAATACGATAAGACCACGTGGAACTATGAGATGGATGAAAACGGCCTTGCGCTGCGCGATCCGACTCTAAAACACCCACGTTGTGTACTGAATTTATTAAAAGAACACGTTAGCCGTTATACACCAGAAGTGGTGAATAACATCTGTGGTACGCCAATCAAAGACTTCCTGCAAGTCTGTGAATACCTTGCAGAAACCAGTGTTAAAGATAAAACAGCATCGTTCTTATATGCGTTAGGTTGGACTCAACATACGGTGGGTGCGCAAAACATCCGTACGATGGCGATGATCCAATTGCTCTTAGGTAATATGGGTATGTTAGGGGGTGGTGTAAACGCACTGCGTGGGCACTCCAATATCCAAGGTCTGACTGACTTAGGTTTGTTATCACAAAGCTTACCAGGTTACTTGACATTACCATCAGAAAAACAAACCACATTAGAAAGTTATTTAGCGGCGAATACGCCGAAAGCCACGGTGGCCGGTCAGGTGAATTATTGGGGGAATTACCCGAAATTCTTCGTGAGCTTAATGAAAACCTTCTACGGTGATAAAGCGCAGAAAGAAAATGACTGGGGCTTTGACTACTTACCGAAGTGGGATCAAGGCTATGACGTGCTGCGTTATTTCGAGATGATGGATAAGGGCGAAGTCAATGGTTATATCTGCCAAGGCTTTAACCCATTAGCGTCATTCCCGAATAAAAACAAAGTGGTTAAGTCGTTATCAAAACTGAAATTCTTGATTACTATTGACCCACTGAACACGGAAACGTCGAATTTCTGGCAAAACCACGGCGAAATGAACGATGTAAATCCAGCGGAAATTCAAACGACGGTATTCCGCTTGCCATCTTGCTGTTTTGCTGAAGAAAATGGTTCGATTGTTAACTCAGCACGTTGGTTGCAGTGGCACTGGAAAGGTGCAGATGCCCCAGGCGAGGCCATCAGTGATGGTGAGATTCTGTCGGGTATTTTCCACCGTTTACGTCAACTGTACAAAACCGAAGGTGGGGCACTTCCTGAGCAAGTGCTTAGCATGACTTGGAACTACTTGGATACTGATAATCCAACGCCAGAAGAAGTCGCGCAAGAAAACAACGGTTATGCATTAGTTGACCTCAAAGACGCTGACGGTAACGTTCTGGTCAAAAAAGGCGATCTACTGAGCTCGTTTGCACAGTTACGTGATGATGGTTCAACTGCAAGTGGATGCTGGATTTTTGCCGGTAGCTGGACGCCGAAAGGTAACCAAATGGCGAATCGTGATAACTCTGACCCAACAGGTCTGGGGAACACGTTAGGCTGGGCATGGGCATGGCCTCTGAACCGCCGCGTCATTTATAACCGTGCATCGGCAGACCCAATGGGTAAACCGTGGGATCCGAAACGTCAAATTCTTGAGTGGGATGGCAGCAAATGGACGGGAATGGATATTCCTGACTATAGCAATGCGCCTCCTGGAAGTGGTGTAGGGCCGTTTATCATGCAGCCTGAAGGTATGGGACGTTTGTTTGCACTGGATAAAATGGCCGAAGGCCCATTCCCTGAGCACTATGAACCTATCGAAACGCCGCTGGATACTAACCCGCTGCATCCAAATGTGGTGTCTAACCCTGCGGCTCGCGTGTTTAAAGACGACTGGGCGCAAATGGGTAAAGCGACAGAATTCCCTTATGTGGGAACAACTTATCGCTTAACAGAGCACTTCCACTATTGGACAAAACACGCCCTGTTGAATGCCATCATTCAGCCACAGCAATTTATCGAAATCGGTGAGCGCTTGGCGAAAGAGAAGGGTATCGAGCAAGGTGATACGGTGAAAGTGAGTTCTAAACGTGGCTACATTAAAGCAAAAGCGGTGGTCACCAAACGTATTCATACGCTGAAAGTGGCTGGAAAAGATATCGATACTATTGGTATTCCAATCCACTGGGGCTTTGAAGGTTTGGCGGTGAAAGGCTTTATTGCCAACACGCTAACGCCATATGTGGGCGATGCGAATACACAAACGCCGGAATTTAAATCATTCCTTGTCAACGTGGAAAAGGTGTAAGGAGATAAATTATGTCAATGCAATCTCAGGACATTATTCGTCGCTCTGCCACCAATTCCCTGACTCCCGCGCCTCAGGTGCGGGACTATAAGGAAGAAGTTGCAAAGCTTATCGACGTAACGACCTGTATCGGCTGTAAAGCGTGTCAGGTCGCGTGTTCCGAATGGAACGATATCCGTGACAAAATCGGTACTAACGTTGGGGTATATGATAACCCAACCGATTTAACCGCCAAGTCATGGACGGTAATGCGCTTCTCTGAAGTAGAAGAGAACGATAAATTCGAATGGCTGATCCGTAAAGATGGCTGTATGCACTGTGCTGACCCAGGCTGTCTGAAGGCGTGTCCTTCAGAAGGCGCAATTGTTCAGTACAAAAACGGTATCGTTGATTTCCAATCAGAACACTGTATTGGTTGTGGTTACTGCATCGCGGGTTGCCCGTTTGATGTACCACGCATCAACCCTGAAGATAACCGTGCATACAAATGTACGCTGTGTGTTGACCGTGTTGAAGTGGGTCAAGAACCTGCGTGTGTGAAAACATGCCCAACAGGTGCTATTCACTTTGGTAGCAAAGAAGACATGATTGGCATGGCGGGTGAGCGTGTTGAAGAGCTGAAAACCCGTGGTTATGCAAATGCAGGTTTATATGACCCTGAAGGTGTTGGCGGTACGCACGTGATGTACGTCCTGCACCACGCAGATAAACCTCAGTTGTACCACGGACTGCCAGAAAACCCGACAATTAGCCCAACAGTGACTTTCTGGAAAGGTATCTGGAAGCCGTTAGCTGCGGTTGGTTTTGCTGCAACATTTGCGGCGGCCATCTTCCACTATGTGGGTATTGGTCCGAACCGCGTCTCCAAAAAAGATGAAGAAGAGGCTCTAGAAGATTTGCATAATGCAATGTCATCTGATGACACTTCCAAGTCAAAAGAAGGGGAGGATCAGAAATGATGCCAGATGATAACGACAAAATTATCCGCCATAAGCCGATTGAAAGGATCAATCACTGGGCGGTTGTGATTTGCTTTTTGTTCACAGCAATCAGTGGCTTAGGGTTTTTCTTCCCCTCACTGAACTGGTTTATGAATATTTTAGGCACGCCACAGCTGTCGCGTATTTTGCATCCATTCGTGGGTACGGCGATGTTCTTGCTGTTCGTGTTCATGTTTTTCCGTTATTTCCACCATAACTTCATTAATAAAGAAGATATTAAGTGGGCAAAAAATATCGGCAAAGTACTGAAAAACGAAGAAGCAGGCGATGTAGGTCAGTATAACCTCGGTCAAAAAGGGGTGTATTGGGTGGTCACTATCTGCTTATTGGCGCTGGTGGTCACAGGTGTCATCATGTGGCGCCCTTATTTTGCCGAATACTTCCCAATCCCTGTTTATCGTGCAGCGATTCTGATCCACTCACTCTCTGCGATTGCGTTGATCATTATGATTGTGGTTCACGCTTACGCGGCGATTTGGGTGAAAGGTTCGGTTCGTGCGATGGTCGAAGGTTGGGTGACCCGTGGTTGGGCGAGAAAGCACCACCCACTGTGGTACCGCCAACTTCTTGAAAAAGAAAAGCAAGAAAAACAACAGCAAGAGAAAAACTAAGTTTTATCTTGTCACGTAATAATAAGGCCTGCTCTTGATGGTATTGAGGCAGGCTTTTTTATTGTAGAGAAGAGTTAATAATTAGAGGCTAAACGTGTCGCAATGCGTAACATTCTAAGTATGCGAATGTGATTATCTTTTTTGTTAACTTGATAAAGTATGAAAAATGGGAAATTAGGAATGATTAATTTTCTGTAACTTTCTTTGTTTTTAACTTTCACACCAGAGTAGGGGGTGCTTGTGGTAATTCTGTAACTTATTGAAATCGATTGTTAATTTTATCTGCGAGTAATATTCTTGCATGTTTAAAAAATAGTGATAAATGTGTTCCCTATCTGTTTGTGCCGCTTTTTCCCAAAGCAGTTTTATCATTTATCATCTCCACAGAGTTTTTTTCGTAATTGAGCCATTCGTTTTTGACTTTCACCATGTTCTATAAAAGCCGCTTTACCACTTTCATTATTATTTATCGCATTAATTTTGTTAGGTCTGTTTGGTGGCGCTTTGCAGCTTGCATCGCTAAGCGCTTTGTTTCTTCATCAATTCTAAAATGAATAGTATCCATAATAAGCCTAATGTGTTGTCATTTGTGTTATTTTATTATGATTACAGTAATCAAAAAATCACCTATCATTAATGGTCAGGCTATAGACAAAAGCCAGTGCTAGCAGTATCAACACAAAAGAAAAACCGAGGAATTGGTAATTGACGGATAACACCCCGCCCGTTAATCCCCCCAGAATAAAAGATAATACGGCGAGGAACAGCACCTTTTTGCTGCTATCACCTTGCACGTTTTTTAAAAAAGCATTGATGCAGGATGTTGTCATCCCAGTAACATACGTTGAATGAATACCAACAGTCCCCGCCTTATTAAAAAAGCCGTTTTGTAACCCCATGGATAAACTAATGATAAATATTACGATATTGTCAGAATAGACGGCATGGGCGAAGAAATAGAGCGCAAACACCCCAGTAAATAATAAAAATGATAAACCAATCAGAAAACGGTAATCACGTAGTGAGTTATTTTTTAACCGTTGCCATGAACCAAGGCAAGTCCCTAGAAAAAAGCCACAGATAGAAACTGCGGAAAGTAGGAGCATTGGCCAATCTAACTTGGCGAGGTACACCATGCTTAAAATACTGTTCCCCGTCAGATGCCCCGTGAACACTTCAAAAATCACGAAAGAGCAGGCATCAACAAACCCGCCAATAAAGGCCAGTAAGAGGAAAAAGGGCGTATGGGAGTTGGCTTCAAATTGGAATAATGACATTGGTTGTTCTGCCGCTCATCAAAATAGATAGTGATGGTGAGTATATGCATTATTTAGAAAATAATAAAAAAACCTGATACGGGAAGTATCAGGTTTGAGAGTTAACGACGTTTATCAGCGAATAATTACAGCGAATGTTCGCGGTTTAATGCTTCAATGGTTTTTTTCGCACCGTTATCACGCAGTGATAGGTAAAACGCAGTCACTTTTTCAGTAAATAACGGGTTGTTGACCAATTCTTGGGTAAACAAACTTTCCAGTGAGAGCAATGCCTTAACGCGGTTTTCATCATCCTGACTTTGCGCCACCAGTTCAGCCAGTTTAGCGGCCTGTGGGTCACTCACTTGAATATCTGCACCCTGATCGTCTTTCCCACTGACATAACGCATCCACCCTGCAACAGCTAACGCTAAATAATCAAATGATTGGCCATTTTTTAGGTGAATTTGAATCGAATCCAACAAACGTTGAGATAGTTTTAGGGTTCCATCCATCGCAATTTGCCATGTGCGGTGTTTGAGCCCCGTATTTTTAAAGCGTTCAATTAACGCGTTTGCATACTGAGGCAAATCGACATTTTTAATGGAAAGTGTCGATGCTTGCTCATTCACCATCAAGTGGTAAGCCGCTTTTTCATAAGCACTGTCTTGCATACATTCATTAATGTACTGATAGCCTGCTAAGTATCCCAAGTAAGCAAGGAATGAGTGGCTGCCGTTTAACATGCGCAGTTTCATTTCTTCAAATGGGATAACATCCGTGACTAACTGGGCACCTGCTTTTTCCCATTCAGGGCGGCCTGCAACAAAGTTATCTTCTATCACCCATTGCTTAAAAGGCTCACAGGCAATCGCAACTTTATCAACAACAGAACCAAGTTGGGATTGAATTTTCTCTGCGGTTTCTGTGGTCATTGCAGGTACAATTCTATCTACCATGGTTGACGGAAACGTGACATTTTCCTCAATCCATTTGGCTAACTCTGCATCGCGCTTTGCCGCCATCGCAAGGATAACATTTTTCGTAATATGCCCATTTTCTGGCATATTGTCGCAGGACATCACGGTAAAGGGTGCTAATCCTAATACTTTGCGGCGACGAAGCGCTTCAACAATCACGCCAGGCAATGATTTAGGTGCTTCAGGGGACACTAAATCATGGGCGATAGCGGGGTTATCAAAATCAATTGACCCAGTTGATGGAACGTAGCAGTACCCTTTTTCTGTGACCGTCATGGAGACGATAGCAATATTTGGGTCTAACATACGATTGATAACAGCATCAATACCGTGAATGGTTGGGTGTAGTGCCTCTTTAACCACGCCAACGGTACGGGTTTGCCAGTTATCACCTTGCATTTCAACAACGTTATACAAGCAGTCTTGAGCCAGTAAATCTTCGATTTGCTGCTCGCCACCCACTAAGTTAACTTCACAAAATCCCCAATCACTTTGGTGCTCCGTCGCTAAAATGTCTGCAAAGATGGCTTGATGGGCGCGGTGAAACGCGCCGAAACCCAAGTGAAGCATTTTAACGTTAACCTGATTTCTATCGTAGTTTGGCACTTTGATAGCCGCAGGGAGTTGGTTTAGGTTATTGATTGACAGTTGCATATTTGGCCTTACCTTTACTTTTTTGTTGCTCAACTTCTTCAACCGCATCCAGTGGGCTGGCTAAGTCACGGTCTTTGACTTCAGGCATGATGATGGCGGTAATTAATGAAATGGCAGAATAAACAATGATCATAATAGCGATAGGCCACCAGCTCCCTGTGATGCTACAGAAGATACCTGCAAGCACTGGGCCTAAGCCAGATGCAATTAACCCACCAATTTCTTTTGCAACAGCCATACCCGTAAAACGGTTACGTGAGTTGAACATTTCAGCCATCGTAATATTTTCAAGAGCAAATAACCCGAGAACTGAACAGTTATGGACAATAATAATACAGATGGTGATTAAGCTGACACTGTTGGCTCCGTTTACGATGACGGAAAGCATCGGGTAGGCGAGCAGCATCGCGGATAAGCTAAGGATAATATAAGGAATACGGCGACCAAATTTATCTGATAGTAGGCCAATCACAGGGATTGTAAGGAAACCTACAACGGAGCTGATCATGATCGCATCAGTTGGAATACTTTTATCGAATAATAGACTTTGAACTAAATAACCCGCTAGGAATGTCTGGATAAGCCCTGAGTTACCTGCTTGGCCAAAACGAATACCTGTTGCCAACCAAAACGCTTTCGTTTTGAACATCGCAAAGAAACTTTCTTTTGGTGGTGTTTGGACAGCCACCTGAGCTTCTTGCTCTTCCGCATTTTGAACTTTCTCAAACACTGGGCTTTCTTTGAGGTTCAGTCGTAGCCAGACAGCAAACAGCATCACAACAAAACTTGCTAAGAATGGTACACGCCAACCCCAAGCCAGTAAGTCTTCTTTGTCTAACCAGAAGAACATAAATGCCCAGATAGCCGTTGCGCTCAGTGTTCCGCAGTTTGTACCTAAACCAACCAGTGAAGCGACAATACCGCGGCGGCCTTTTGGCGCATATTCGGCGAGCATGGTTCCTGCGCCTGAAATTTCAGCACCAGCACCTAAGCCTTGAATAATTCGCAAGAGAACTAATAGCAGCGGTGCGAGGATACCAACCTGTGCATAAGTCGGTAATACCCCGATTAAGGTGGTACACACCCCCATCATAGTGATGGTAATGAATAACACTTTTTTACGACCGATTCTATCCCCCATCTGACCAAAGAAGACGGCACCAACAATACGGGCGACATATCCCGCACCATAGGTACCCATGGCGAGGATTAACGCCATTGATGCCGATTGCTCTGGGAAGAAAATTTCGTGGAAAACAAGTGCTGCACCTAGTGAGTAAAGCTGAAAATCCATAAATTCGAGGGCGGTTCCAAGCCAACCAGAAACAGCAGCTTTGGTGAGATCCCCAGAGCTACGTTCGACTTTCCCTGATTGGTCTATCGACTGAGTATTCATATTATTATCCTATTAATCACGTCGGGTAGTATTTAAAATAATTATTTTTTTGTAATAAAATTAAAAGGTTAAAAGAATTTTACAGCAGGTTTTTTGGTCTTTCTCAAAGGTTAGAATTGCCTCTTGCGCCTCAGTGAATGGGAACTGATGGGTTAAGATTTTGGTTGGGTCGATTTTGTTCGATTCAATCCAGCTAATCACCTCTGGGAATTTTTTCGCATTTAGGCGTGAAGAGAATAGGGCAATCTCTTTACTGGTAATGCTCTGTTGTGTCACGGAACTTGGCTCACTCGAGAATCCCATAATAGATACTCTTGCCGCAGGAGATGCAATTAAAATCGCTTCTTGCAAAATAGCGGGATGGCACGCTGCATCTAACACAACCGTAGGTCGTAGATTTAAGGCTTTGAGTTGTTCAGGAAGCGGTGTTTGTGAGTTATCAATCACGATATCCGCTCCACATGCTGTGGCTCTGGCTAATCGCTCAGCAACACGGTCAACCACAATTAAGGTTTTGACTTGGTAAACGCCTTTTAAGACTTGTGCACAGGTTAATCCAATCGTGCCTGCACCATAGACTAAGGCCACATCATCTTTGGTTGGCTGAACGTGCGAGGTAACGTTGGCTGCGATAGAGTAAGGCTCGACAGTCACTGCACACTCATCACTGATTGAATCAGGAATGGTATACGCATTGGCTGCAGGCACAGTGACATACTCAGTAAAGCCGCCATCAGTATGAACGCCCAAGACTTCTAAGGTTTCACAGACATTTGGTTTACCAATTGAGCAAGGGTAACAATGACCACAACTGAGTACAGGGTCGATAGAGACGCGTTCACCGATACGTTTGCTATCCACACCGCTACCCACTTTTTCAATGACGCCAAAAAACTCATGGCCGATGATACGAGGGTATTTTGCAAATGGGTTGTGACCACGATATATATGGCTATCAGAGCCACAAATACCCGCTAAGCGAACTTTGATTTGCACTTGATTTTCAGCAGGTTCAGGAATTGAACGCTCTTCTATCAATAATGTATTGGGTTCTTTTATCACTACAGCTTTCATATTTAACTCCGAATTATCTAAAAATCACCAATTCCATAAAGTACCGTCTTCAAGACGGGCAATAGGTAGGTAAGCTGGGTTGTACGGGTATTTCGCTGCCCGTTTTTCATCAAAATCGATACCTAAACCAGGCTTATCACTTGGGTGCATGTAGCCGTCTTTAAATGTCCAGTTAGGGCTAAAGACAGAGAGCATTTCTTCGGAGTACCCCATAAATTCTTGTACACCAAAGTTGGGTACCCATAGGTCAAAGTGCAGGGCAGCGGCGTGACAAATAGGGGACAGATCGGATGGGCCATGTGAGCCCGTTCTAACTTGATAAAGTGAGGCGAAATCTGCAATTCGACGCATACCTGTAATACCGCCCGCATGTGTAATAGTGGTACGGATATAGTCGATAAGCTGTTCTTCGATTAGTTGTTTGCAGTCCCAAATACTATTGAAAACTTCACCAACGGCGATTGGGGTGACGGTGTGCTGGCGGATCAGTCTAAAACAGGATTGATTTTCCGCTGGTGTTGGATCTTCCATCCAAAATAAACGTGCATCTTCAATGCTTTTACCAAAGCGAGCCGCTTCAATCGGTGTTAAGCGGTGATGCACATCGTGCAGGAGGTGTTCATTGAAACCGTATTTATCGCGAACAGCTTCAAACAGTTTTGGCATGAAATCGAGGTATTTTTCGGTTGACCAAAGTTGTTCTTCGGGGTGGTGTCCTTTGGTGGCAGGTTCGTAAGCAAGGTTTTGTCCTTTGCTTTGACCATAGGTCGTTGCCATACCAGGGATCCCACACTGCACGCGGATGGCTTTAAAGCCTTTTTCCTTATATTTTGCGTAGTTATCTAATGCTTCAGGAATATCTTTACCTGTTGTATGGCAGTACACCATCACGCCTTCACGGGATGCTCCACCTAATAATTGGTATACAGGCAAGTTAGCAATTTTGCCTTTAATATCCCATAAAGCCATGTCGATGGCTGAAATGGCAGACATGGTCACTGGGCCTCTACGCCAATAAGCCCCTTTGTAGAAAAACTGGTAAATATCTTCAATTTTGTGTGGGTCACGACCAATGAGCTGAGGGCATAGGTGGTCTTTTAAGTATGAAACAACGGAGAGTTCACGACCATTGAGTGTCGCGTCACCCACGCCATACACGCCTTCATCCGTGGTAATTTTTAATGTGACAAAGTTACGACCGGGGCTACATACAAACACTTCTGCGTTTACGATTTTCATTTTTGCCCATATCCATATTTATGTTAACCAACTGATCAACCAAAATGAGAGAAAAACACCTAACTGGTTTATTTATTGGTTGACCAAATTTTCTTTTTTTCACTCTATCAACCAAGAAATTAAAAGACAACGACTAAAAAGCCGACAATAAGTGAAGGTGATCACAAATTGGTTAACTAATTTGGCCAAAATAATGGATAAATTGGTTGACCATTATCAAGAGTGACGATAATCTACAATGGAAGAACTAAATTTAATTCGACAACGCGTTGTACATATATATGAAAACTCAATACCGCTCGTACCAGTACCTAGGTCAGCAGTTAAAAGAGCTCATTGCATCTGGTGAATATCCGATAGGAAGTCGTTTAATGCCAGAACGTGAGATCGCTAAAAAATATGATGTCAGTCGCTCATTGGTACGTGAAGCGCTCATCATGCTGGAAATTGAAAAGTTGGTTTCTATCAAGAAGGGTTCAGGTGTTTATGTCATTAATCATCCAGACTTGCTTATTGATGAAATCAAGAGTTTGGATCATGGGCCTTTTGAAATTCTACAAGCTCGCCAAGTGATTGAAAGCGCAATTGCGGCATGCGCTGCCTTGTCAGCAACAAAAGCAGATATCCAAGAAATCCGTGCGTTACTCGAAGATGAACGGATTAAAGTTGCTAATAATGAAAGTGATGATGAAAATGATCATAAGTTTCATGTGCTTATTGCTCGCGCAAGTAAGAACGACATGATGGCGAAGATCATTGATGATATTTGGGCTGTACGGTTACAAAGTCCAATGTGGGACAAATTGCATGAGCATATCGATAACACGACTTACCGTAAGAAGTGGTTGATTGATCATGAAAATATTTTAAATGCACTACAAAAGCGTGACCCTGAATTGGCGAAAAAAGAGATGTGGCAACACTTAGAGAATGTCAAAAATACTCTAATGCAGCTTTCCGATTTTGACGACCCCAATTTTGATGGTTATTTATTTGAAACAATTCCTTATCAGACTATTTTTGAATAAGTGAAGGAGATGTACTCATGGAGCATACGTGGCGTTGGTATGGGCCTAATGACCCAGTTTCTTTAAGTGATGCAAGGCAAGCTGAGGCGACAGGGATCGTCTCTGCTCTCCATCATATTCCAAACGGTGTTGTTTGGAGTGTTGAGGAAATCGTAAAGCGTAAGGCTATCATTGAGGACGCTGGTTTAGTTTGGTCTGTTGTTGAAAGCATCCCTGTTCACGAAGATATTAAAACTCAACAGGGTGATTTCGAAAAATATATTCAGAATTATCAGCAAAGTATTCGCAATTTAGCCTCATGTGGCATTAAAACAATTTGCTACAACTTCATGCCAATTCTTGATTGGACGCGTACCGACCTTGGCTATACGTTGCCTGATGGTTCTAAAGCATTACGCTTTGATAATATCGCGTTTGCAGCATTTGAAATTCATATTTTAAAACGTGAAAATGCAGCAGCAAGTTATTCAGAACAAGAAGTTAAAGAGGCGGCTGAATATTATGCGGCAATGTCATCCGACGATATTGATAATTTAATTAAAACCATTATTGCAGGGCTACCTGGAGCAGAAGAGGGCTATACATTAGACCAATTCCGTGAGCGCTTAGCATTGTATAATGATATTGATAAAAACCAATTGCGTGAAAACTTACGTTATTTCTTGCAGAAAATCGTACCTGTCTGTGAAGAAGAAAATGTTGTATTAGCAATTCACCCTGATGACCCACCACGCCCTATTTTAGGTTTACCACGTATTGTTTCAACAATTGAAGATATGCAGTTTATTAAAGAAAGCTGCGATAGTATTCATAATGGTTTTACGATGTGTACGGGCTCGTATGGTGTACGCGCAGATAACGACCTTGTGAAAATGATTAATACATTTGGGGATCGTATTCATTTTACACATTTGCGTTCAACGGTGAGAGAAGAAAACCCAAATACTTTCCATGAAGGGAACCACATTGCGGGTGATGTCGACATGTTCGAAGTCGTTAAAGCGATTTTAGCGATTGAACAAAAACGCAATGAGGCGGGTTTACCACCTATTCCAATGCGTCCTGACCATGGTCACCAAATTTTGGATGACCTAAAGAAAGTTACAAACCCAGGTTACTCAGCGATTGGTCGTTTAAAAGGACTGGCGGAAGTACGGGGATTAGAGCTAGCACTTAAGCGGATGTATTATCCTGAGTTATTAAAAGCATAATTTATCTTCATAATGCTTGCTTTGATGATTTGGCATTATTGAACTATCGAATAGTTAGATATACTTAAATATACGCGATCAAGATAAACTGGTCGCGTATATAAATACGGTTTTAAATTAAAATTTAGCACCCCATCTATGATATCTTGGTAAAATATTGCCAAATTTAATGCTGTGTTTTTATTATGACTGAATTTTCCCTAATAGTAACCCCGTTAATTTTTCAAGTTATCTAATATTAATATATTGTTATTTAATATTTTATTTATACTCTCATTGTGGGCGGGATTTTATTAAATAACGCAATGCTATCGTCTGAAATAAGTAGTTTGTTTTTCTACTAACATGTTCTTTCCAAGCTTTTATCGAGTAAAATTAAACCTTGCGATATCCCTAAGGATGTGACGTTGATAGGCTCATCCGATTGATTTAGTGAGCAATTTTTAGTCAGAGCAATAAATTGGTTTAATTATTTTGAGAAAAATATAACTGTCCTTAGTTGGTTGGTAGATTATAAGTTAGGTTATCAGACCATTGATGATGTATTACGATAAAAAATGCAATTAATATTATTATAAAAGCATTAGATTGCTAATGTTGGCCTAACTATATTTTTTATTTCACTATAATTAGATAAGAAATAAAATTGAGTGATTTGGACGTAAAATTAACAATATGTGAGTTGTTTCTCTTTATTTTCTTTCTCTGTAATAATTTATTATTACTGATTAAGCCGAAATTTTATTTAACTACATTTATTGAATGATTAATAATTTTGATATTATTAAAATTTTATGAACTTCACAGGTTAGAGTGCTTCGATAATTTATAGCATTGAAATAGGCATAATCCATACTTCAAAAACGGATTTTTATCGATTACTCAATATCATAATTGCCGATTCTTTAAGGTAAATTTGTCGGTGTTTTTTCTTTAGTTGTCCGCAAAACCCTTATCAGATCAAATACCCGTATTGATACAAAGGGGTTAAGGTAGCGACCCAACCAAATTTGTTTTATCCTGAGCAGTTAATAGCAGCAATTTTTGCTGATGGCATAAAATAGGAATGATAAATTTGTGTATAGGCTTACCCTATATGCTCAAAAAATCGTTCAGAAAATAGAAAAGTGAGAATGCAATGGGTATTCGTATCGTTCCTAAAGAAGAGTTAGGACAAGAAAGATTAAAAGAAAAAGGCATTGGTTTTATTCCGCCAGTACTGTTCCCTAACTTAAAAAGCTTATACCAACGTCGAGCTGAGAGACTGAAAGAGCTAGGTATTGGGGAACATCCTTTTGCTGATTATCTTAGCTTTGCAGCTGAAGTGGCAACTGCACAACATAATGCACAGCATGATAATCCACTAGATATTGATATGACAGTAGTTTTAGAGCGTTCAATTCATACTAATAATCCGCCGTTGGATGCTAAAACGCTGCCTCGTACAACACATTGGCATAAATTATTAAAATCAATAATTGCAGAATTAATGCCAGTTGTTCCTGAATCTGTACGTCCAGCGCTCGAAAATTTAGATAAGGCATCTGAAAATGAATTAGAGGCCATGGCCACAGCGTTATTAAATGAAGAGTTTGAAAAGGTACCTGCAGATAAGTCTATGTTTATCTGGGCCGCGCTTTCTGTTTATTGGGCGCAAATGGCGGCGAATATTCCAGGTAAAGCGCGTGCAGAACACGGTGATCATCGTCATTTTTGCCCTGTGTGTAATAGCATGCCTGTTTCTAGCATCGTTCAAATTGGGACTTCTCAAGGTCTACGCTATTTACACTGTAACTTGTGTGAAACTGAATGGCACATGGTGAGAGTGAAGTGCAGCAATTGCGAGCAAACAGGTAAGTTAAACTATTGGTCTCTTGATGATGAAAATGCGGCGGTGAAGGCGGAAAGTTGCGGCGATTGCGGCAGTTATCTTAAAATTCTTTACCAAGAAAAAGAAGCCAAAGTGGAAGCCGTTGCGGATGATTTAGCCTCAATTATTCTTGATGCGCGTATGGAAGAAGAAGGCTTTGCTCGTAGCAGTATTAACCCATTCCTGTTTCCTGGCGAAAAGTAAGTTGTAAAAGAGAATAGTGACTATGGTGGAAGCAAACTTAGCGTTATATCGACAATTACCCTCAATTGACAAACTATTGCAGCTTGATGAAGTGCAAATATTGGTTGAACAGTCGGGGTTGCATTGGGTCACCACGTGTTTACGTGAAATGCAGGAACAAGCGCGAAAGTGTATCTCTCAGCAGGGACAGCTACCAGATTGGCATATTGACTGGCTAAAAGAACTCGCTAAACGCCACGATGAATTAGGCCAAAGTGCATTAAAAAATGTCTTTAATCTAACGGGAACGGTTTTGCATACCAATCTTGGGCGAGCAGTGATGTCCAAAACAGCGATTGACGCAGTTAGCAAAGCGATGAGTTCATCTGTCACATTAGAATATTCTCTTGATGGCGCAATGCGTGGTCATCGGGATCGCGCAATTGCAGACTTACTTTGCGAGCTCACAGGCGCAGAGGATGCTTGTATTGTAAATAATAATGCCGCAGCAGTTTTATTGTTGCTTGCAACGGTGGCAAATGGTCAGCAAGTGATTGTTTCTCGCGGTGAGTTGGTTGAAATTGGCGGTGCTTTTCGTGTGCCAGATGTAATGTCTCAAGCGGGTTGCCAACTGGTTGAAGTGGGTACCACTAATCGTACTCACTTACGTGATTACGAAAATGCGATTAATGAGCACACCGCACTATTAATGAAGGTGCATACCAGTAACTATAGCATTGAAGGCTTCACCGCTGAGGTTGAAGGTCATGAACTGGCTGAGTTAGGCAAAAAATACCAGCTTCCCACAGCAATTGATTTAGGCAGTGGTTCCATGATTGATATGACGGCATATGGTTTGCCTGAGGAGCCTATGCCTCATACTTATCTCACTCAAGGTGTTGATTTGGTTTCTATTTCAGGAGATAAACTGCTAGGAGGCCCACAAGCAGGTATCATTCTTGGAAAGAAAAAATGGATCGATGCTATACAAAAACATCCGTTAAAACGTGCATTGCGAGTCGACAAAATGACGTTAGCGGCACTGGAAGCGACATTAAAGCTCTATCTTACCCCTGAAAAACTGACTAATGATTTACCGACATTACGTTGGTTAACGCGTGACCCTGAGACAATTCGTCGTAGTGCAGATAATGTGTTAGTGGCTTTACAGGCATTCTATGGTGACAAGTTTATCGTTGAAATTGAACCTTGCTTGTCACAAATTGGTAGTGGCTCATTACCTATTGATAGATTGCCAAGCTTTGCGATTACCTTTGCGCCTCTCAATGGTAAAGGCGGTACATTGGAGCAGTTAGCGTCTCATTGGCGTCAACTATCTGAACCTGTGATTGGACGAATGAAAGATGGGAAACTGTGGCTAGATTTGCGCTGCCTCGATGATGAACATACATTATTACAGGTTTTACTTTCATGATTTTCGCAACTGCAGGCCATGTTGACCATGGAAAAACATCATTAATTCAACTAATTACAGGCGTAAATACTGCGCATCTTCCTGAAGAGAAAAAGCGTGGGATGACTATCGATTTGGGCTATGCCTATTGGCCTCAACGTGATGGTAGTGCTATTGGTTTTATTGATGTTCCAGGGCATGAAAAGTTCTTAGCTAATATGTTGGCGGGAATCGGCGGGATTAATCATGCACTTCTCGTCGTGGCGTGTGATGATGGCGTGATGGCGCAAACTCTTGAGCACTTGTCTATTTTAAGGCTTGCAGGTTGCCAAGATCTTACGGTTATTTTAACGAAAGCAGACCGCGCTGATGATTTACGTATCGAACAGGTGGCTGAACAGGTTAAAGCTGAATTATCTCAACAAGGTTGGCCTAATGCGACTTTGTTTATCACCTCGACCCTAGATGGCCGCGGTATTGATGCATTACGCGAATACTTGCAGCAGTTACATCAGCAAAGTGGAACACATGAAAATTTACAACGCCGTTTTCGCTTAGCGATAGACCGTGTTTTCCATGTTAAAGGCGCAGGGATTGTTGTTACAGGAACGGCCCTTGCAGGCCAAGTTCAAGTCGGCGGCTCATTGTGGGTGACAGGCGCAGATAAGCAAGTGCGCGTTAGGGGGATCCATAGGCAAAATCAACCTGCAGATTTTGCACAGGCGGGTGACCGTGTTGCATTAAATCTTTCAGGTGATATTGATAAAGAAGATATCACCCGAGGTGATTGGTTACTGGCCGAAAAACCTGCATTTATTGCTAATCGTGTGATTGTTGAACTGGAGTGTGACTCGCTAATTAAGCATTGGCAGCCTGTCCACTTATACCATGGTGCAAGTCATATCACTGGGCGAGTTTCTTTATTGGTTGAGCAAGGGGAAACACCTGTTCTTGCCGAGTTAATTTTAGATACCCCATTATGGTTAGCTGATAATGACCGATTGATTATTCGAGATATCAGTGCCCGCCAAACATTAGGGGGGGCTAGAGTGCTCAGATTAACCTCTCCTCGTCGAGGAAAGCGCCTTCCAGAATTTTTAGATTGGTTAGCTTTATTGTCGAAAGAAGATGATGAGCTAACGCATTTCAAGTTGCAACTTCCTCAAGGTGAATTAAACCTACAAGATTATGGTTGGGCTAGGCAGTTAACAGGTGATGCACTTGAAAACATATTAGTGCAAACGGATGCAGAACATGTTGGAAATAGCGTTCTCTCTGCGTTTAAAGCACAAACTGCGAAAGACCGATTAATTCAAACGCTTGAAAAATTTAATGAAGTACATAGCGACCAGATAGGCGTTGGAAAAGCGCGTTTAAAACGTATGGCACTGCCTTCAATGAGTGATGCGTTAGTTTTCAAATTAATTAATGACTTGATTGAAAATGGAACGATTAAGCAAACGCGCGGTTGGTTGCATATGCCGCAGCATGGACTTATTTTTGATGCCCAGCAGGAAGTGATTTGGCAACAAATTTTCCCTTTATTGACGCGCAATGAGGCATGGTGGGTACGTGATTTAGCAGTAGAAACTGGGCATGAAGAAGAGGCTATGCGCCGAGTACTCAAAAAAGCGGCTCAAATGGGGTTAATTACCGCTATCGTTCGTGATCGTTATTATAGCCATGAGCAAATTAATCATTTCGCATCACTAATCCACCGTCATTGTTTGGAAAATGACGTCATTTTTGCTGCTGATTTTCGTAATGAGTTAGGGATTGGTCGAAAACTTGCGATACAAATTCTTGAGTTTTTTGACAAAAGCGGTTTTACTCGTCGTAAAGGCGATGGTCACTATTTACGAGATAAAGGCATTTTCGTTGAATAAATTGAGTGTTTTGATCCGCTATAGTGGTGCCTCATAGCAAACCCCTCATATTAAACTTGTGGTAAAACTGATGAAGAAAAAGTTATTTGCAGGCTTTTATCTAGCATTGATCTTTATTGGCTCTCTTTTCTTGGTGTTTGAGAAAGGTAGCGTGATTTATCCTGCACTCATATCGCTCAGTGTATATGCTGTGTTATTTGGTATTTTAATGGTATTAACCGCACGCTGGTTATTTTCTGTCGTAATTACCAGTACCCTGTTTATTATCATAAAATTCCTAAATCAGTTAAAAGTCCATTATTACAAAGAACAGCTTTTCTTCACTGATATTAATATTATGACAGACACCTCTAATATGGGCACGTTAAGCCATTATTGGTTAGCAGGTGTTGCGCTAGTTGGGCTATTAATTCTACTGGTCGTTAATGGTGCCATTAGTTGGTGTTTAATTAAGTCGAGCAAATCACATGTTTCACGCATTTTAGGTGTGATACTGGTTGTTGTGGGTTATTTTGGCGCTAATTTTGCTAGCTCCCATTATTATGATCGATGGTCTCAGACGTTGCCAAAAGGCCGCGGGACTGTGACTAATATCATTATGTCCGCAAAAAATTCCAGTTACCAATCTCCTGAGTTTGTGGGTACCGCTGACTACTTTATCGAAAAAGCGGCGACAGTCTCATTAAACAATAGCACCTCGTCAGAAAAGCCAGACATTGTTTTATTACTGCAAGAATCAACGGTTGACCCGCACATTTATGATTTGCCAGAAGGCACGAAACTCCCTAATTTATTTATGTTCCAGCAGGATGCTGGGGTCACTGCTCATAGTCAAATGCGAGTCCAAACCTTTGGTGGTGGCACTTGGTTATCTGAGTTTTCAGCGTTAACTGGGTTAAATAGTGATGATTTCGGGGCACAAAAAAGTGGTGTGTTTTACTTTATTGTCGATAACTTGAAAAATAGCTTATTTAAAGAAATGAAAGCCAATGGTTATTATACTGTTGTGCTGACGCCATTTAATAAAGGGGCTTATCATTCGGGTCATGCATATGAAACATTAGGTGTGGATAGAATTATTCAGCCCCAGGAACTTGGCTACCCAGGGAAATTACAAGATAATCTATGGACTATTAGCACGGACGACATGCTGAAGTACGTCAAAGAAATCTTAGCAAAAGAAACGGATAAGCCAGTCTTTATTTTCTCTTTAACCATGTATGAACATGGGCCTTATAAAGAAACACATAGTGATGATTTCGGTATAAAAGATAAAATTAAGCATCAAGATGCAGCTGGTGAATTTAGCCACTATATGGAAAAAATTACCGCGTCCGATGGGGCGATGCGAGATTTCGCTGAGTTTATTGATAAGCGCGACCGCCCGTTAATGTTTTTATATTTTGGGGACCATCAACCAGGTATTAGCCTAAATCAGTACGATTCACCATTTTCATCCCCTGCGTATTTAACGCAATTTACATTGCGGGATAATTTAAAATCAGGTACTGCAATCAAAACAGGGGAATTAACCGATATTTCATTCTTGGGTGGAATTTTGCTGGAAAGAGCAAACTTAAAGATTTCTCCATTCTATGAAGCAAATATCAAAATGCGTCATTTATGTGATGGTAAGCTCAATGATTGTGAAGACCAAAAATTGTTAGATAGTTACCGTAATTACATTTATCGCACATTGGAAGCGGCAGATAAAAGCGGTACTCAATAAATTGTGATGATTGGCCGCAGGTTGGAGCAAACTTGCGGCTTTCTTTTATGTCGATTTTTGAAATCTTAATACTTCCTTAAAATTCACTGCTTTTTTACACATTATTATTCTAACCATAAAACCATTCACTGTTTTTTTTGTCTTAAATTAAGTTAATTTTTTCTGTGAAACTTGGTGCTCTATTGAGCTTTGTGAATGGTTTAATGCTAGAAGACGATAAATATGAAATACTTGGTCACGGGAAGTGCGGGTTTTATTGGTTTTAGATTGTGTCAGCGTTTATTAGAAAATGGGCATGAAGTCGTTGGAATTGATAACCTAAATGCCTATTACGATCAGGGCCTTAAACAATCTCGTTTACATTTATTAGAGCAACACCCCTTATTTCGCTTTATTCACCTTGATTTGACGGATCGTGAAACGGTCAGAGTACTATGTACCCAAGAGCAGTTTGACCGAGTGATCCACCTTGCCGCTCAAGCTGGTGTGCGTTACTCGTTAGAAAATCCATTTGCTTACGCGGACAGCAACTTAACTGGGCATTTATCGATTTTAGAAGGCTGCCGTCAAGCGAAAGTGAAGCATCTGGTGTATGCTTCTTCTAGTTCTGTGTACGGTGTGACGGATAATGCGCCATTTACCACGGACATGCCTACAGATCACCCCATTTCATTGTATGCCGCAACAAAGAAAGCCAATGAATTAATGTCCCATTCCTATTCACACCTATATCAGTTACCAACAACAGGTTTGCGCTTCTTTACGGTATATGGGCCATGGGGACGTCCTGATATGGCGTTATTTAAATTTACTAAAGCCATTTTAGCGGGCGAAGCTATTGATGTTTATAATAACGGCAATCTGAGCCGTGATTTCACTTTTGTTGATGATATTGTCGAAGGGGTGATACGAATTTCCGATATAATCCCTCAAGCAGACCCAAACAATCATTCGACATCACCAGCGCAAAGCAGCGCACCGTATCGCATCTATAATATTGGTAACGGCCAGCCCGTTAAGTTGATTGAGTTTATTTCTGCGTTAGAAAAAGCCCTTGGAAAAGAAGCAATTAAAAACTTTTTACCGATGCAAGCTGGGGATGTGTACACAACGTGGGCAGATACTGAAGACCTGTTTAATGTAACAGGTTATCGCCCACAGGTTTCTATTGAACAGGGTGTTCAGGCGTTTGTTGATTGGTATCGTTCTTATTACCATCAATAATATCAACAACCTGTAATATCCGTAGCAGGATTTGAGAGGCAAGTTTGAAAATAGCAATCGCAGGAACCGGCTACGTCGGTCTATCTAACGCCATGTTACTGTCACAACACCACGAAGTGGTTGCTGTGGACATCATTCCCGAAAAAGTGGCGATGTTAAACAACCACCAATCACCCATTGTCGACACGGAGATTGAGCAGTTTTTAACGGAAAAAACACTGCATTTCCGCGCCACGGAAGATAAAGTGGAAGCTTATACGGGTGCGCAGTACGTTATTGTTGCTACG